>NZ_JAUBRN010000016.1:80755-110501 GCF_036701875.1 Microcoleus sp. MON1_C5
CGTGGTTGTCCCCGTTGTCGGACTCGTGGTTGTCCCCTCAATGGTGAAGGGATTGTCCTCTACGCGCGGTATTTGAGCTGTAGTGAATCGAGATTCATCTAGCGAGGTCGATCGAACATCAATCAACACCGCCAAAAATTCCCCAGTTCGCCTGTCCCTAATAATCGTGTTGCTAGAATTCGAGCCTTGGCCCTGGAAAATTTCTAACTCTGTAAAGTTAAGACCTCCAGCCAGACCGATCAAATCTCCCGGATTAAAATCTCTAATTACATCAGCATCGCCGATTTCGCGGCCCCCTGTAGTGAGAAACCCGTTGCTACCAGGCGACGTGCCCACCCTACCGAGAACAAAGATATCCGATCCGTCGCCTCCTGTCAGAGTATCAGACCCGCGATCGCCCGAAAGAATATCATCCCCAGCATCTCCAGACAAAGAATCAGTGCCGTCGCCCCCAAAGAGCAGGTCATCACCCTCGCCGCCGTCACCAGTATCGTTACCAACACCGCCGGTGATGACATCCCCGCCCTCGGAGCCCAACAAAATATCATTGCCCCCAGCGCCTATGAGGCAGTCGTTACCCGTGTCGCCAAAAACAGTGTCACTGCCCTTGTCGCCAAAAATCAGGTCGTCCTCGCCACCACCGCGCAGACAGTCATTGCCTTTACCGCCGTACAGCGAGTCGTTGCCTTCAGAACCCAAGACAAGATCGTTGCCCTGGTCGCCAAAAGCTACGTCATCGCCCTCGTCGCCAGAAACCAAGTCATCGCCTTTGCCGCCCCGCGCCGTGTCATTGCCGCGCCCGCCCTCAACAATATCTTTACCAGCGCCACCGTTGAGAGAATCGTTACCGTCTTCGCCCCTGAGTAGATCGTCTCCGTCCCGACTCAGAAGCGTGTCGTCGCCGCCACCCCCGGAAATCGTGTCATTGAACAAGCTGCCGATTAAATAGTTACTGGCGTCATTTGCGACAACTAAGCCATCGACAAAAAGTGGCTCTGGGGGAGGCGTGGGAACTGTCACAGGTGGCCGCGGCACCGGGGTGATCGAAATGTCCGGGCCCGTCCCCGTCATCCCTGTCGAAGTCCCCGTCATCATTGTTGAAGTCCCCGTCATCCCTGTCGAAGTCCCCGTCATCATTGTTGAAGTCCCCGTCATCGTTGTCGAAGTCCCCGTCATCGTTGTCGAAGTCCCCGTCATCGTTGTCGAAGTCCCCGTCATCATTGTCGAAGTCCCCGTCATCCCTGTCGAAGTCCCCGTCATCGTTGTCGAAGTCCCCGTCATCGGCGACGGTGCCGGGGACGGCGACGGTGCCGGGGACGGCGACGGTGGGGTAAAAGCTACTGGTACTGCACTTGGCATTGTTCCGACTCCTTGCGACGCTACTCAAAAACTACTAAATAAACTTAAAGTCAGATGCAGTAATGACTGTGCTGAGCGCTCCCGGCACTGTAGGAATAGAATTCAACACTGCCAAATCGAAAGCTGGGAGACTGTCATCTGCCACATTCGGGTCAAAGCCGAGAACGTACTTGTTAAAAGTATTGTTCAGGTACACGAAGAAAGCTCCCGTTTTGCTAGAACCCTTTTGATTCTTCAACACTGCATTTACTGCTTGAGCGTTATCAAATTTAGATTCAAACAAAATGACTGATTGCTTGCTGATGTCGTCGCCGCTAGACCCGATATTCCTGACGATAAAACTGGTGAAATCGAGAGTAGTTCCTGAGTTGGTTAAACCTGCGAAATTTGACGATCTGAACAAAAATCTGTCGGTCTCGCTGCCGCTAGCGTTAAAGTCAGCAATCACGTCCACGCCTTCGCTGGGAGTTTCGTAGTAGAAGAAATCATTGCCAGCATCGCCCGTGAGCAAGTCAGAACCGGCACCGCCACCCACAATGTCATTGCCTGCACCGCCGGAAAGCGAGTCGTTGTCATCGCCGCCCAATACCAAGTCATTGCCGAAGGCGCCGCTGAGACAGTCGCTGCCGGCACCGCCGTCGAGAGTGTCGTCGCCCGCTTGGCCGTCGAGGGAGTCGCTGCCGGCTTGGCCCAACACGTAGTCGTTGCCCGCACCTCCCAGTGCCGTGTCGTTGCCTTCTCCACCCAAAATCGTGTCATCGTTGTCGCCGCCGGATATGGAATCGTTATTGATACCGCCCTCGAGCAAGTTTCTGCCCAGTCCACCGTCGAGGATGTCGTCGCCTGCACCACCGTCGAGGGAGTCGTCGCCAATGCCACCAAGTAAGGTGTCAATCCCGGTGCCACCAAGTATCGAGTCGTCGCCGGATTCTCCCAACATCGAGTCATTGCCTGTTCCGCCGTCAATGCTGTCGTTATTGTCACCGCCCAATAGGTTGTCATTGTCATTGCCGCCGAACATCAGATCGTTGCCCAGTCCGCCGATCAGCGAGTCTATGCCGTCTTGGCCGTCAACGGTGTCGTTGCCCAGTCCGCCGTCAACGGTGTCGTTGCCGATCGCACCCACCACCGAGTCGTTGCCTGTTTCACCGAATACGAGGTCGTTGCCGCCATTACCATCGATGAGGTCGTTGCCGTCGCCCCCAGATAGGGTATCGTCGCCGGCCCCGCCGAGGATGAAGTCGCTGAGGTTGCTGCCTGTAAAGCTGCTGGCCGGGAGTGCGCTGCGATCGACAATATTATCTACCACCGTGATGCTGAAGGATACCGGCCCAACAGTTGCAGACCCGTCGGAGGCGGTAAACGTGAAACTGTCGCTGCCACCTGTCGCCAGCAAGTTGTATTTGACGATGTTGTTGTTGATATCGTCTTGCGTGAATTTGCCGCCGACGTTGAGAAAGGTGGTGCCCCTTTGGACAAAACCTCTGGTAGCGTCGGGGGCTTTGGTAATCGTGTAAACGATTTCCGACGGCGTGTTGTCGGGATCTGTCACTAACAAATCCGCAGCGGTGATTGTCTGGGTAGGATTACTTTTGGCAACCACCACACCGTCGTTAATTACTAGCTGCGGCGGGCTGCTGACGCGGATGGTTGCTACCGCCTGACTTGTGCCACCGTTACCGTCTGAGATCGAGTAGCTGAAGCTGTCAGTACCCGAGAAGCCCGGATTCGGGGTGTATTTGAATACGCCGCCGCCCACGGGAACCAGTTGCCCTTTGCTTGCTGGAGCAAAAGTCGTGACAGTCAGAGCGCTTTGTTCCGCGTCAGTGTCGTTCAACAGAACGTTGAGAGTGAGTTGTTGACCCGCAACCGTGGTGAAGTTGTCGTTAACTGCTTTTGGAGGTTGGTTAAGGATGGGGGTCGGACTGCTTGTCGGCGTCGGACTGCCTGTCGGCGTCGGGAAATTCGGCGTCGGACTGGCGGTCGGTGTCGGGAACGTCGGCACCGGCTCGTCTGGCGTCGGTGTCGGCGTCGGTGTCGGACTTGCTGTCGGCGTCGGTGTCGGTGTCGGTGTCGGACTTGCTGTCGGCGTCGGCGTCGGACTTGCTGTCGGCGTCGGCGTCGGCGTCGGACTGCCTGTCGGCGTCGGCAGGGGAAGCGGAGTTGCGCTGCCGGGAACTGTGGGGGCAATTACAAATGAGCTTCGCCCTAGGGTTCTGCTGTCTACTCCGGGCAATACTGCTAAAAAGTCGCCGCTGACGCCGTTGCGAATAATCGTGCTGCCGGCTTTGGTCTCAGTGCTTTGGAAGATGACCAAATCTTCAAACTTGAGGTCGCCACTTAACCCGATTAAATCTTCGCCTTGGCGAAAGTCTGTGAAAATGTCGGCATCGGCGATGTCGGGGCCGCCTGTGGTGAGAAAGGCCGCGTTAGTGCCGTCGCTGCTGCCACTGGGGGAACTGAAGGCACCGATGACGAAGACATCTCTGCCTTCGCCTCCTGCCACTACGTCTTTGCCTGCTTCGCCCCAAAGAACGTCGTTGCCCGCGCCACCGTCCACGATGTCATCACCGTCGCCGCCGAATACGATGTCGTCGCCGTCGCCGGAAAAAAATGTATCCCCGCCGGCGTTTCCGTAGAGCCAGTCGCCTCCTTCGTTGCCAAATACCAAGTCTTCACCATCGCCGCCGAAGAGCGAGTCATTGCCTTGGTCGCCCCACAGGATGTCGTCGCCTCGATCGCCCAAAAAGCTATCGTCGCCAGAGCCCCCGCGCAAGCTGTCGCTGCCTTTGCCGCCGTAAGCCGTGTCTCTGCCTTCGCCTCCGATTACCGTGTCGTTGCCGTCATTGCCGTACAGCAGGTCGGGGTTATTTCCCCCGTCGAGGGAGTCGTTGCCTTTGCCTCCATACAGGGTATCGAGTCCTAAACCGCCGTCTAGAACGTCGTTCCCGGGCGCACCGAACAGCACGTCGTCATCGTCGGCCCCGAATATTAAATCGTCGCCGTCGGCTCCTTGCAGGTTGTCGTTGCCTTGCAGCCCGGAAATCACGTCGGGCCCGGGACTGCCAACTAAGGAGTCGTTGGTTTCTCCGCCGCGGACGACGCCGCCGATGACTGCGGGCGAGGTACCTTGGCCTCCGCCCAATGTGTCGTCTATGCCGCCAAATGTGTCGTCCCCGGAGGGAGTTGGAGTTCCCGTCGGTGTTGGAGTTGGAGGCGGAGTTGGCGTTGGAGTGGGTGTTGGAGTTGGTGGTTCTGGTGTTGGTGTCGGTTCTGGTGTTGGTTCTGGTGTTGGTGTTGGTATAACTACTACTGGCACTGCACTGGGCATTATTTTGGCTCCTTTAAACAACGATCCCGATTAACTTTAAGAACTGATTAGTATCAGTTTGTTGCCACAAATCTGGCTTAAAATTGATTAATAATCCCGATCATTTCTAGCATACTAAATCAAAACTGCAACGGCTATGGATATTTTTTAAGCCCCGCATCTTTTGATCTCAAAATATTAATGATTGCACGTTTTGCTGCCTATGTTGGGTATACTTTAATATCGCCCCAGTTCTATAGAACCTAGAAGTCTGGCTTCGAGTCAGCCCGGTGTATTTATCCAGAAGCCGAAAAAATAAAAATCTTCGCTGTCATAATTTTTTCTTTCCTCCTGCGGAATGCCGAATAAATATGTGCCTCTTGCCTTCAGAAGCCGACTTTCTTATGCTGACTTCTGACAAGAAACAGAGCTGTTAATTAGGGGCAGAAGCGGCCCGGTTTGTTCTTGCCCACTGACGGATAGTTCGCTGTGGCAAAGGTAAAGCAGGGAACTGCGACTTAACAAATCTAGCAGAATTCGCCGCAGTCGCTGTTGGTCGGCAGTCGTTTCGTCTTCGGTTTCCCAGGGGCGCCCGAGTTGCGATCGCAAAAATAAGGGAGCACCAAACAATGTCGCCGCACCGCCGCTCAGCCACAGGGGCGAGCCGGCATCAAGCCAAAAGTGCCATTTGTGGGCGCGGCGGCTGCTGCGGTACTGAAAGATGTTGGCGAGGGTGACGGCTCTGGCTGCTGGGCCTTCTGGACGGACTGGAAAGGGGTTAGCGGTGACGGTTCCTTGGCGCAACAACTGGATGAACCGGGCGATCGTTTCTGAGTCGCCGCCGTTTGTTGGTTCTACGCGCTGCATTCGCCCGTTGATTTCCCAGTAGTGGCTGGCTGTTTCCATTAACTCCCGCAGGGCTGCTAGCCGATCGTAGGGCAGGTATCTGTCGTTCATCAGAAATTTCTGGATTGCTCGATCGAGCAGGGCAATTGGACTCGGCAACAGTCGCTCCTGCTGTTGCGACCGCTGTTGTTCGATCCACTCCACAATCTGCTCGTAGGCCCCGGCTGCTCGGTGTCCCAGTCTGTCCCACCGGGGAAAAGCTGTAATTGGCAGCAATTGAGGTCGATCGATATCTGGACAAAAACAGTGATCGGCGATTAAACCTGCTCTCACTTGGTCGATCGATTTTTGATTTTGAATTTGAGATTTTAGATTGAACGTCGAGTTGGAATCTTCTGTTTCCAATGAACGGTGTTTCTGGCTGCCCAACACTACCAGCATTTCGGCGGCGCCGTCTCGATCGACTAAACGGCCGAGTCCCGGATAAACTAAGGCTAACAAAGTGAGTAAAGCTCGAATCTCTGGGGTAGTAGAGAGGGGACGCTGATCGTTGAGAGATACGGCGGCGATACCATCTCGCGCGAGAATTTCCGTTAAACTGTAACGGGCGATCGCATCCATCCCGGGCGCAATTACGGCGATTTCCTGCGGTTCCACGGCTTGTGACTTCACCGCATCCACGATGATTTCGGCGGTTTCTCGCAGCAGTTGAGCCCGGGAAGTGGTTTGGAGCGATCGAACCGATCCGGGCAAACTCAAGCCTAAAGGATAAAAACCCTCTGAATTAACTGCTAAACTTACCGCTAAATCTCCAATCTCTGGGGCTAAACCGGCTGTTGCGTCCAAATTTTCCACGCTTTGACAGCGGTCTTCGAGTCGGGCTAGGTATTCCGTGTCAGCCCCCAAGCCCAAACGCACTCCTCCATCTGAATTGTAGGAGAACGCCCCCGCTGCACCTTGGTCGAGCATTCGATCGAACAAATGGCGACTTATCGCCGGATAATCGTCAACATCGTCTGCGATCACAGCTTGGTATCTAGAGGCCAAATGCTGCTGGTAACTGCTATCCGGCAACAAATAGCGCCAGTAGAGTTCGCAAACAATCCCGTAAGTCAGGAGCCCCCGCGTCAAGCACCATTCCCGCCACCTTTCCAGCAACTCTCCCATGCTAATCCACAGGTTGGTCGAGCCGCCTGAGATAGCAAATCCCTGTTCCAGAATGCTGGGAATCTCTTCTCTGGGCGTACCGCTGACAGCAGCTAGTTGTAATAAGTCTAGTGTTCGACGCACCATTCGGTTTGGACTTACCCCTGTTTGTTGCAAAATGCCTTCGTCTAGTTCGCGACGCCAGAGTCTCGTGGCAAGTTCCAGTTCTGTTTCAGGTTGCAGTCGCAGGGGAAATTGAGCTCTCAAATTCAGCGACTGAACTAGCAGGGGCCAAAATAGCAATACCTCCTGCTCAAAAAAACCGAAGGGCGTTGTGGAGTGAAAGGTATATTTTCCTTCGGTAGCGACGGCGATGCGATCGGCCAATTCTAGCCGGTTGTCTCCGTTAGCTGCTAAGACTAAAATTGCTGGGGCAGTTTGTCCAGCCCGCCGCCGCCCGGAGATCGATCGCCCTGAAACTTTTGCGGGCAAGGGCTTGACAGTTTTGCTCCAAATGCAGAACTGCTCTACTAAACGAGTGGTTTTGCCACTGCGGGCAGATCCGACAATCCAAATTGAATCCTTAATGGCAGTTCTGAATTTATGTAAATTTGTTACCATACCGTGAATACTTTAATCACTAATGTCTACAGCAAACTAACCAGCTTTAGCTATGAATACTTCTCCGTGGAACAGGATTGTAAAATATCTCTACAGCCTTCACCAATGGTATCGAGAAACCCCTGAGAGGGCTCTAGAACAAGCCTACGATGCTGCGTTAGCAATTAAGGCGATGGAAGACGAGCATTTTGGCGGTCAAATAATCTCTGAGCGATCGGGAGATTACGGACAAAGCACCCTGTCTTACTTTAAATCCGAACTGCAAAAATACCTCAAGGTCATCCAAACCCGAATGGTTGAGTTTAATGCTAGCCGTTCTTTTTTGGAACTGCCGGAGCGAGTGGGGGCTAAACCGAAAACGGGGCACAGCGCCGATCATTACCAGCACGGATTACATCTCAACAATAAAGATAGAGCCTCCCTTGTATTTGAGAAGCTAGAGTTTATTGATGGAGTCATTGACAAGTATATTAATAATAGTAGATCGACGGCAATTGTTCCGGTGGTCAGTTCAGTAAATGTGCAGGTAAAATCTACCACAAACAGCAGCTCTCCACCTGACCAAAATAAAGGTTCAGCTAATTCTGTTAAAATTCACGATGGTGAGGTTGACACTAACTATGAAGAAGTGAATTTGTTACCGCGCTCACTTTTGGGAACTTTGAATCGAATCACTAAAGATTTAGACCCGGGAGCTGAAAAAGAAGTAGTCAAGAATTTTCGCAATTCCAAAGTAAAAACAATTATTTCTCTCCGATTTATTTTGCTTTTGATTTTAGTTCCGCTGTTGACGAATCAAATTTCCAAAAACTTTCTAGTGGGACCGATAGTTGACCATTTTAGAGGCCAAGAAAATGCTCCACTTTTCATAAATGTTAACCTGGAAGAAGAAGCATTCCAAGAACTGGAGAGATTTGAGCAACACCTCAAATTTGAAAGGTTAATAGGCACTGCTCCGTCGCTTTCTTTAGAGAAAACGGAACAGAAGATTGCCGAGAAAGCAGTTGAGCTAGCCGAGGAATACCGCGCTGAAAGTAGTGGAGCTATTAAAAATATTTTTTCCGATTTGATTTCCTGCATGGCGTTTGTCGCGATTATCGTCACTAACAAAAAAGAGATTGAGATTTTAAAGTCTTTCATGGACGATGTGATTTACGGCCTCAGCGACAGTGCGAAAGCTTTCGTAATTATTTTGTTTACGGATGTGTTTGTCGGATTCCACTCGCCTCACGGTTGGGAAGTAATTCTCGAAGGTGTATCGAGGCATTTGGGACTACCAGAAAATAGGCAGTTCATATTTTTGTTCATTGCGACGTTTCCCGTTATCTTGGATACGGTATTTAAGTATTGGATATTCCGTTATTTAAACCGGAGTTCGCCTTCGGCTGTTGCTACGTACAAGAATATGAACGAATAATTAGAGGCGAAGGAAGAAGGAAGAAGGAAGAAGGAAGTTCGGCAACGGATTATGTAACGGATGTAACGGATGTAACGGATGTAACGGATGTCAGGAAGAAGGAAGCAGGAAGCAGGAAGAAGGAAGAAGAAAAAAAGATGTAATAATAGCAAGGGTTTCAGGCATTGCTCACGTCCTCAGTAGGGCGTCCATTGCACACAGAGTGGCTTACTCATAGCGCATAAAACCATTTATTTTTTGCGTCAGGAGTGGTTTAATTAAGTTGATATAGAGCCTTTCTCAGTAACATGAGGTGCACGCTTGATATAGGGCATAGGGCATAGGGCATAGGGCATAGGGCATACCTCACTTTATTGAGAACTGCTATACTTAAGCTATTTGGCCTCTAAATTTGATTTTTGGGCGGGTTCTCGCGCGCAGCCCACAAGAATTTTATCAAACTTGACAGTCATGAAGGCTCGGGTCAGGAAGCGTAAAATTTAGATGCGCCTAGGCTGATGCAAAAAAAATGCGATCGCCCGCAGAATCTCTCGAAAGAAATCAAAAGCGCGATCGCATTCCCAGAACCAATTACCAATGACCTAATTCCAACGCTTCTTGCGCTGTCGCTGGCTTGCTACCGCCTCCACCAGCCCCAGGCCGAGAAAATTACTCAGCAGCGACGCATTCCCGTAACTTAGGAAAGGCAGCGGAATGCCCGTAACCGGAGCCAAGCCAATGTTCATCCCAATATTTACGAACACCTGAAAAATCAACATTGACAGTACGCCGATCGCCAGCAAAGAACCAAAATTATCGTTAGCCGTTTGAGCGATCGTCACCAACCGGAAACAAATTATCCAGAAAATCAACAACACGGCAATACAGCCAATAAAACCCAATTCTTCGCCAATAGCTGAAAAGATAAAGTCCGTATGCTGTTCGGGAATAAAGTTAAGCTGAGTTTGCGTTCCCTGAAACAAACCCCTGCCTTTGAGTTCCCCAGCGCCAATAGCAATCCGAGATTGAATCAAGTGATATCCGCTGCCTAAAGGGTCTTTCTCGGGGTTTAAAAACCCTGTCAGACGCATTTTTTGATAATCCTTGAGCACATTCCAAAAAATATGTCCGAGGTGTCCAGAAACAACGTTCACCAACACAGCCCCGAAAGTCCCCAACCAGGGCCAAGGCAGGGTTCGCCAAGCGATAATACCCGCAACAACTACCCAGGCTATCCAAATCGGTGTAGACAGGTTATTGAAGAGAACTGAGATCAGAGGAGAGAATAGCAATATTAGCCAGCCGGGATTGACATTTCCCCAGTAAAACATCCCCATTGTGATCGCGCCGAAGACCAAGGAAGTACCTAAATTTGGTTCAGCAAAGATCAATCCCCAGGGTACAGCCATAATCGCCAGCATCCTCAACATATTACCCACGGTGGGGACAGTCTTGTCGTGCAGGAGAGCTGCTAAAGTGACAATCATGCCTACTTTGGCAAATTCTGAGGGTTGCAGGTAGAAGCCGCCGATGTTGATCCACCGCTGGGCACCGAGCCCTGTAGTACCGATAAAACGCACTGCGATCAGCGACAAATTGATTAATATGTAAATCGGCCATTTCCACTCAATCAGTATTTGGTAGCGACAGCGGGAAATGATGATGGCGAGGAACAAACCGACTGCCCCAGTTACCCAGTGCCGCCACCAGTTGATGAGTCCCTGATTAATTTCCACGCTGTGGATCATGATTCCCCCGAAGATGGTGAGGGCGATGCAAGCGGCGAACAGCCAAGGGTCTGCTTCTTCCCAGGGTTTGAAGATTGATTTCCAGCGGTTTCTGACTTGTATTCTCTGCAACATGAGGATTTTAGATTTTAGATTTTAGATTTTAGATTATCGAGCCGATTTTCGGAAGTTGTCGATATATTTCGGATTCAGACTCTGCACCTTACTTTAGAAGCGTCGGTGTGAGTACCTCACATTATTCGGGGAGTTGTAGGGATGTTCCGGGAACGAAAAAAGGAACGCCAAACCGGGTATCTGGGTATTCTATTTTTTCTGTGCGCTTACTTAATTTAGTTCGCGATCGCACGTGGTCAGAAACCGGGTTTTTGTCGAGAAGACGCGTTACAACTCGCAGAAACCGCTAAAAACCCGGTTTCTTGGGTTTTGATGCGTAAGCCCTAGAATCGTCAGGCCGGTTCGTAAAGGTACTCAAAGCCGTTCCCATCTGGATCTCTGCCGTAGAAGGATGCAGTACCGTCGCGGTGTTCGTGAATGTGGGTGACGGAAACACCATCGGCTTTGAGTTGTTCGTAGGCGGATTCCATTTCGGTACGATCGTCAAATACAAACCCAAAATGCGGCCCTGCTTGGTCGTAACTCGGACTCAACAGCGCCAATCCGTCCTCTCCTGCTTTCAAATAAGCCCAGTCTGCATCTTTCCAGACTAACTCCATACCCAAGTTGCGGTAGAATTCAGCAGACTTCTCTATGTCTTGCACGCAGACGGCTACGTGTCCCAATCGTTTTAGTTTCATATCTACAAAGTTTATGGTTGTTCTTTCGTTTATTGTATCTATTTTCTGATTTTTTGCTCGATTAATTAGCTATTTTTTCTGTTTTTTTTGTTGCGGCTAACTGTACTTTTTCTACTTGTTTGCTAGCGTCCATTTCGCTGAACAGTTGAATGGCGCGCTCAAAATTTTCTTGACTTTTCTCGATGTTACCAAGTTTTTGTTCTGTTAGTGCTAGTTGATAGCAAGCTTCGGCTCGGTCTAATTTAGCGCTGGTTCGATCGAGTATTTCTATTGCTTCTGCATGGTGCTGTAGGGCTTGGTCAAATTCTCCCTTTTCTCGGTACAGTGCTGCTATACCGCTGAGAGCCTTGGCTTTGATGGTGTTGTACTGGTTTTGGTCGGCTTGGGCGATCGCTTGGCGGTACAAACTCAAAGCTTTCTCTGTCTCTCCCAGGTTTTGATAGGTGGCGGCGAGAAAAACTAACTTGTATCCCGTACCCACCAACTGACTGTTTTCCCGATCGGCATAAAGTTTTTCGGCGATCTCTTCCGCCTCTTTTTTTGCTCCGACACAGGAGTTGAGGAAAGCTAACCCGACATCGAGCGAATACCTATTAATCCCGATTTCGTCCCGCGAAGTTTTCAGCTTGACAAATATCTCCATAGCTGATTCTAATTCGCGCATTTCTATTTGACAAAAACCTATATTAATTGCAGCGTTAACTTTCCAGAATTCCAGATTAGCTTGTTTGCCGTTTTCAGGTTCGCTGCTTTTCGCTAGAATTTGCAAAGATTTAGTGGCTTTTATTTCTGATATTTGATGGCATTCTATCGCTTGATTTATTTCACCTAATATCCGGTAACAAATGCCTAAAATACTGTATAAACCGCTCAAATAATAATCAGAAGTCACATTATTGACGATACGATTAGTGGCTGAAATTAAGGGCTGCAAGAAACCTAATTTGTAGAGTGCTCTACCCAGCTTGTAATCTTTGGCAAACTGGATATTGATTTTTTTGAGGATGACGCTCGCGGCCTGCTCGAAACAGCTAATTGCCACATAATGATAGTAAGCTTCAAAAGCTTTCAGCGCATCTTCTACAGTCTCAATATTTTCAACACTCTCGCTCCAGAACTCGGCTGCTTTGCGGTTTGCAGTTTCCCAGTCTGCGGGCGAGAGCCGATCGACCGCTTCTTCCCGAATTGCTGGATGCAGCCAGTATTCGCCCTTCTGAGACTCGACTAGCGATCGGTGCAACAGCGATTTAATGATTTGTCGGCGTCCGGCTTCCGGCACGTCCCACAGCAAACACAAAAGTCCGTCAGTAGGGACTGTCGGCACGTCTTGATAGCGGTAACAGCCCAAGCGACAGAGGAGTTGATAGGCTTCGGCATCGAGTTCGAGGAGGCGGTTGAATTGACTGGTAACTAAATTTTTTAAGTCAGTTTCAACGAGCGGATCTTCGCTGTTTTCCAGCCAGTAAGCCGCCATATCTCCGTCAAAATCTTCTCGGATAGTGCCACAAATAATGCCCATTGCTTTAGCATTGCCGCCGTAAACTTTGTGCATTTCCTTGAGGGCGACATCATCTATATTGATGTTGCGGCAGCTAAAAAATTGCTGCCAAACTTCCACCTCTAATCCCGGAAGCAAGTAGTGTTCGACGGTGACATCTGAATCGCACAGTCGATCGCGACTGGTAATCAGCGTTACCGACTGCACCGCTGCGTCAGCCAAAACTCGCAACAGTTCCACGTAAAGTCGGTGCGGTTCAATAAACTTACCTTGTCCGTCGAGTGCGGCTTCCAAATTGTCAATCAATACGCCGACTTTGTGAGTCTGAAGCTGCCGCTTCAGCCGCCCCAGAGTGACGCCAAAGTCTGGCCCTGGTTCTTCCTGAAAGTCTTGCTTGAGCCATTCTTCGATCGCACTTTCCAAAGCTGTGATGTTCTCTGTCTCTTTTGCCATCAACAGTTCAATGGTTCGATCGAACCCTTGAGATTTGAGATACTGTCGGGCCAAAGTGGTTTTGCCGATACCGCCGGCACTTTGGATGACAATCACTTTTGCACCTTGGGCGACAAGAGTATTGAGATCTTCGATCGCCCCGAAGCGGCCCAAAAAGTTCGGGTTTTCGATTTCCAAATCCGCATCAAGTCCAGGAGATACTTGGGACGGAACAGTTTGTCCCGACTGCGGTTCTAGTTTCGAGTAGCTGCGCCAATACCGCTCTACAACCGCTTGAAGGTTGTCTCTTTTGATTTTTTCGCCTTCTCCAAACAGCGCTGAAAGTCGCTTCCACAAATTAGAGGCAGCATCCTTAACAGTCCCTACTCCATACCCTTCACTATCTGCAACCTGTTGGTACGTCCTGCCTTGCACGCCTTGCCAAGCTTCGCGAAAGATCGCGCTGTCAAGGTTGTCGAGAGTTTTCAGGTTTCGAGCCACAAGTAACGAGTTGGTAAAATCCAGTGCACGATCGGCTTCCATTTAGTCACCAGGTTTAGCGTTACCCATCTGACACAACTTTAACAGACTTTTTCCGACTCGCTTACACGCTCAAACAGTGGACTTGTATAGACTTTTCCCGACTGACACGGCCGAGGTTGGCCGGGGATAATGTTGAGTGTGGAGGGGAAGTTGACAGACAAGCTTCTAACTTACACACCGATCGAGTCGAGTTTATATTTAGGAGCAAGCAGCTATGTCTATTAACGATGTGGAAACAGCGATCGTAGATGAACAAATTCGGCCTCAAGAATGCGGCCGCGTTCGTTTCCAAAACAGTTGGTGGCCGGCGAAGTGCGATCGAGACATGACTTTTGAACCCGGTGAGGTGGTTCGCGTCGTGGGAATTGAAAATATTACTTTGATCGTTGCAGCGTCGTTTGCGCTCAATTCTGAAAGTCAAGACAAATCTACAATCGGGAGTAAGCAATCCTGAATTTTGACAATTCCGAAAAAGCGATCGTGGATGAATAAATTCGACCTAATGAGTCCGGTCGCGTTCGTTTCCAAAACAGTTGGTGGCCGGCGAAGTGCGATCCTCTTCGAGGGCGCCGCTAACGAGACCTGACTTTTGAACCTGGTGAGGTGGTTCGCGTAGTCGGAATTGACAATATTACTTTGAGAGTTGAAGCGTCGTTATAAATCAATGGGTTAGGGAGTCGAGCTATAGGTTTATAGCATCCCAACGTTCCAGCCAAACTAGAATCAGGAGAAAGTAATCATGACTGTCAGCGATTTAGAAAGAGCGATCGTTGAACAAGAAATTAAACCCAATCAGTCCGGCAGTGTGCGATTTCAAAGCAGTTGGTGGCCTGCAAAATGCGTTCGAGAAATAACTTTGCAACCCGGTGAAGTTGTTCGCGTCGTAAGACTTGACAACATTACTCTGATAGTTGAAGCGTAGTTGGGAAACAATCTGGAGGTGGGGAGTTAGCGGAGGGTAGAAGGCACTTATGCTGAAGATAGAAGGCAGAATTTAAATCTCATAGAGCGATTATTGGGATGACAAACCTCACACTTTTATCTGAAAGCAGAAGCGCGAGGTTGGGCTATCCCCAAATTAAGTAAAATTCATCTTTAGCAGAGATTTATCATGTCTCTTATAGCGCAAAAGGTGGCTCGGCAAAATTAAATTTCATACTGATTGTGATGTCGTTAAAGTCACCTTTAGCAACAGCACTGGGGGAATCTTCCAGGCCAAAACGATTAGTTCCTAGGGAAATAATATGGCTTGAGCGATCGAGATTAGCTTCCTTATAAGCAAAGTAAGTCGCTGACGAGTGCTGTTGCGAATCGAAAGTTGTCATATACGGCGCGTACAACTTGCCGCTATCCAACAGATAGGTTCCAGAATTACTCAGTTGACCTTGATTTAAAGCACTCGTCTCAAGCTCAATTTTCTTTGACGTAGACAGAACAACATTCGCGTAATTAGGGTTTTCTGCCGTCACAATTTCACCCGTTAACGGATCTTTAACATCACCTTTCTTGTTGAGGACTTCGTAAAGTCCAATCCGATGTGTAAAACCTGTAGGCTGGGGGCTTTTAGTGATATCGATGTCTGCTGTGATTTTGCGATCGACAATTGTGGAAGTATCCAGAACATTGCGCCCCTTAGTCTGGCGATTGCCAATCTGATCGTCAAAGCTCTCTACAGGCCCGTTTAAGGCGATCGTCCCTCCCGAACCGTCAGCAAACTGAAAAGACAAAGCATCGCCACTGGGCTGTGCAGAAAACTGAGGGTTTTGGAATGAGAACTCGAGCGCAGGATTAGTATCAAAAATTGACCCGCCACCAATTTTATAGATAGCTAATTTGTCCGTGGTTTCAACAGGAATGTTTCGGGATGTATTAGCAGCACTGGCAGAATTATTAGCAGTGGTATTGAATAAAACGATCGCTCGTTGCCGCACTGCTTCTAAGTATCCGCTATCGGTTGGCAGAAGACCATTCACCCGATTATTACTATCATCGATAGCAAAGACCCCATATTCAACAGGTTGATTGCTCGGTTTTCCAGCCGCGAACAAAAGATTAATCCCTACACCGGGCGTATTGGATTTGTTATTGACAGCTACAATCCCATTACTGGCATTTAAAGAGACAGATAGCTCAGGTGTATCTTTAAACAGACCAGTGAGAGTATCTACACCGTTTTTCTGACCCTGGTATACAAGCGTTAGCGGATCGCTTGGCGACGAGGTACGCACCGAATCAATCCTCACCTGAGAAACGGTTGTATCTGAGAGTCCATTCCCTTCCAAAAGCGGCGAAAACTTCGCAAAAAAATCTTTAGTGTACTGTGCCTCTAAATGCTCAGTTAATGCTTTTCCATCAACATACTTCTCATAGAAAAAGTATTGGTTGGGTTGCAAAGGATCTTCATAGAGCTCAAAAGCTAGATTGTTGGATGTTTCGGCTTGTTTAGTTTGTTTTGTCAGGTCGTCTACCAGAGATATTATTTGATCGCGAGTCCCTGCCTTGGCTTTAAATTTGCCAATTAAAATTTTCTCACTGTTGATTTGACTGTCCGTTTCGACTATATCGATTGTAGGAGTATTAACTTCAGCTCCTATTGACTTTAGTCCCTCTTCAAATTGCTTGTAACTATCTGATTTTTGATACTGATCCAAGTCTGAATACTTGTTCCATTTTTCAATCAAGAGCAAATTTTGAGGATTGTTCGGAGCTCGGTAAAAATCGGTCGAGTAATTACCCTGCTGTTGTTCAGTATTTTTATCGTAATTACTGACTAAACTTAGCAATTGCTGAGAATTAGCGGCTCCAGTATTAATACTCCATCGCTTGATGGGTGCTGGATCGAGAGGAATATTAAACTTAACTGACTTACTGGGAGCATTGGGGGCTGGTGGATTAAACGGTGGACTTGGGGGCGGACTGGGGATAGGTTGAGTATCTTCGGGAATGGCTGGGTTCCAATTACCTCCATTCGCTAAATAACTTCCAAAATTCTGGCTGAGCGAAACATGGTAGTCCGGGAATTGCTTGAAATAATTGGTGAATCTTTGCTGGCTCTCAATAAACTCTCGTGTACCAGGATTTTTATTATACAGTGAACCAATCTCAGCCGCTTCATTGGCAGTATCAGCAAAGATGCCAATACCTTGTTTGGCAAAAAATTCTTCAATACCTCCCGGTGTCGCATTTTGATCCGTTCTCGACCAAATCGTTAGAAAAGTCAGAGGTTCTTTAGTAGGGCTTGCATTTCTGTAGTTGTGGGTGTATCCGGCAGGCAAAAAGCCAATTTGCCCAGGAGTCAGGTGTACATAGTAGTAGTCTTCAATTTTAGGAATACCATTTTCCCCAGGAATTTCGCCGATTTTATAAGGAGTTTTATTAGCAACGGGTAACCAAGCATCCATTTCCCCTTGCAATAAAATGAACCATTCTTCTTCAGCCCAGTGAGTGTGAGGAATCGGACCAGCATTGTAGGGGGTGACAGTCAGACCCATAGTGTAAGGTCGAGCCTGAGTTGAAGTTGAAATAGCAGTTAAATCAACGGGCAGACCCTGTTTAGTTTCGGGATTTAATGCTTGTACAGCAGCGTTGCTGATGCTGGTAGTTAAAAATTGCTGCGCTTCACCAGCAGGAAAAGAATCCCACTGATTTGAACCAGGGCTAGTTTCCTGTTGCAATCCTGTATAAAATGATAATTTTGCCCCGTTAGGATCGCCACTAGGTTCTGTTAAAACATTCGTAGCAGAGAAGTTTTTGGGAATTGGCAATCCAATATTTTTAGGCCATTGGAATTGAGGAGCTTGATTGTAGGGTGCGTTTGGGTTATACCTGTCCTCTTTCGAGAAACTAGGCCAGCTAAATCCTGGGGGTAATTTGTCAGTAGTGGTGCTGGTATTCTGAGTATTGTCCTCAGTGTGGTCGTGACCAGCGTGGCTAGCTGTCCGAGTGTCATCTTGTTCGATTTCTAACATGATTGCTTAATTTCCAAAAAATTTTGCGTCTGTTCCAATCTCGCGGTATGATGCGTCGCTTTTGTGGTAACTGCAATTCGCCAAAATTATCGCAGCGACGCACCCTACTTTATTGGGTGGAAATCCCTGTCATAAAAACAGCACTGTCAACTGTTAACTGTCAACTGTTCGCTACTAATCCGATCGCATTTGAGCGACTATCTCATTCAACACCCCAAAACAACCAGCTACTTTATTGAAGCCAGCATAGACACACATAAACAGCAGTAATTCTTCAATCTCCTCATAAGTAGCTCCCTGCTTGAGAGCCATAGAGACGTGAGATCCAAAGGGGTTCCCAGGGCCAACTTGATCCTGATTCACTACATCTACAGCAATAGTAATCAGAGCCTTTGTTTTTTGATCGATGTGTGGCAATCCCCAGGCTTCTCCAGCCACTCTGGTCACAAAATCACCAAATTTAGGGTTAATGTTCTTCAGTCCTTCTTGCAGCGCTAAATCATCCAAAACGGCATTTTTGTAATTTTCCATGAGGCTTTACCTTGCTAACTAAACTTTACTACGCAGTCATCTCTAAGTAATCTATCCAATGCCCTAAGACTAGGGTTGAATATTCTGCAAAAGTTCCCTCCTATTTATTTAGGCAACTCATGAGCAACACTGTTAGTGGTATAAACTCTAACAAGCAGAGAACCCTTAAGAATTTCTGAAAATTTGGTCAGCAGCGGCTGAACGTAAGGCTGCTTTAAATGCTCCCTTAAAGCTGTGCGATCTTTCCACTCTTCGTAGTAGATGAAAGAATTTTTTGCTGTTGGTTGCTCATAAAATCCGTAGCTGATACAGCCGGGTTCAGCTCGCGTAGGAGCGAGAGCAGCAGTTGCTAATTTAAGAAATTGCTCGCGCTGTTCGGGTTTGATTTCAAATCGATTGGCTACAACTAATGGCAGAGTGACATTACTATCCTGTTGCCTGTTTGATGGAACCTGGCTCAAGCCAGAAGTGCTGAATATTGTTGTGCAAACAAAAGCGGCAAAAAAAAGCCAAAGAACCTTACTGATGCCTCGGAAGCTTTTAAAAAAATATGCTTTTAGCATTTCTTGCATCTGTATTTCAGGGTTGCGGGGCTAATAACTTGAGTAGTGAGCTGGTACAACCCACCTGAGAGGCCTCTGACAGAGGCTTTAGATTTTAGCAAAACTGCTTGCTAAAATCTAAAATCTTTTCTACTAAGACGCTTAAGCGCTTTCGAGTTCGATAGAATCGTAATCGTCAACGGCAATGACACCTTGTATAAATCCGGTTTTTTCCAAGGTATCAAGTATCATTTCCTGAGCGCCAACGACGTAAATATCGACATCAAATCCCATTTTTTGTTTGGCGAAGATCAGGACTCGCAGACCCGCACTCGCCATATACTCTAACTCTTGCAGCATCAGCACTAAATGTTTGGGCTTGGTGATGGCTGCTTTCTCAATCTCTTCCTTGAATATCTGTGCAGAACTTGCGTCTAATTCGCCCGTCAGTGTAATTTTTGCAGCATGATTTGATGATTCTAGCGTTGCAGTGAAAGCCATAATTTTTTGTCCTTTTGAAGATGTTTGTGAGTGGGATTAAGTTGATGATGAGATTACTTGCCGACTAAGATGACGATCGAGCGATCGCCCAGCAGAATACCGTGCTGGTTTTCTAATTTGGGTTCCATTCCCGGTTCCCAAATATCCTCTGGAGACGTGCAGCCTGTATTCACAGAAATGTGCCATCGCAACTCTTCCGGCAAACCGGGAATTTCAAACCAGTTCGCCTCCCAGTGCATATTGATTGCTACGTAAATGTAGTTATCTTCAACACTTCCGGCTTTAGCGTGTTTGCCGCAAAGCATGAAGGCTATAGTGCGACAACTAGGCGACCAATCTGCATTCCAAGCTTGGGTGCCGTGCCAGGTAATATCTGCGTAGCCGCTGCCCACATAATCGCGGTTTTGGAAGTGATATTTATTCCTGAGTACGGGGTGAGCGTTGCGGAAGGCAATGCTGTTTTTGACGAAGCGAAATAGACTGGCGTTGGTTTTTAATAAATCCCAATTCAGCCAATTAAGTTCGTTGTCGTGGCAGTAGGTATTGTTGTTGCCATTTTGACTGCGGCCGACTTCATCACCCATGAGGATCATCGGCACGCCTTGGCTGACCATCAGCATCGCGATCGCATTTCGCATTTGGCGCGATCGCAAAGCATTAATCCCCGGATCGTCCGTCCACCCTTCTGCGCCGCAATTCCAACTGTCATTATCATTGCAGCCGTCGTTATTATTTTCCCCGTTAGCTTCATTATGTTTGTCGTTATAAGACACCATATCAGCTAAGGTAAAACCGTCATGCGCCGTAATGAAATTAATTGAAGTAGCCGGGCCGCGGCCTTGATGAGCGTAGAGATTGGGTGAACCTTGCAAGCATTGTGCCGCATCTCCGACCGTACCATCTCCTTTCAAAAACTTGCGAATATTGTCGCGGTATTTGCCATTCCACTCCGCCCAACGTCCGTAAGCGGGGAAGGAACCAACCTGATACAAACCACCCGCATCCCAAGCTTCAGCAATGAGTTTACACTTCGCTAGAATTGGGTCAAATGCTAGCGTTTCCAGCAATGGCGGATTAGATAGGGGAAAGCCCCAAGCATCGCGACCTAAAATAGCTGCTAAGTCAAATCGGAAGCCGTCAATGTGATATTCACTGGCCCAGTAGCGCAAGCAATCCAACACAATATTGCGGACGATCGGGTTATTACAATTGAGCGTATTGCCGCAACCGCTGAAGTTAAAGTAATAACCTTCCGGGGTTAACATATAGTATGTTTTATTGTCCAGCCCCCGGAATGAGATTGTCGGGCCGCGTTGGTCTCCTTCTGCTGTGTGGTTAAAGACGACATCTAAAATGACTTCTAGGCCATTTTTGTGCAGTTCTTTGACGAGTGCTTTGACCTCATCCACCTGCATTCCTAGTTTGCCAGTTGCCGCATAGCCAGCCTTGGGCGCAAAGAAACCAACGGTACTGTATCCCCAATAATTTACCAGCAATTCCCCCGTGATCGGGCTGGGGCGAGAATGTTCAAATTCGTCAAACTCATAAATGGGCATGAGTTCGATCGCATTGACTCCCAACTCTTTAAAGTAGGAAATTTTTTCGCGGATAGCTGCAAAAGTTCCCGGATGTTTCACGCCGGAGGAAGGATGGCGGGTAAAACTGCGGACGTGCATTTCATAGATAACTTGATCCTCCGGCGGAATTTCCAGAGGTCGGTCATTTTCCCAATCAAAGTCGTCAAAACTAATGCGAGATCGGTGTTGATAAATATCATTCCAATCCGGCGTTACGCCCCAAACATCTCGACCGCCAATAATTTTGGCATAGGGATCTAGGAGAATTTTGTTTTTGTCAAAGTAATGACCTTCTTGGGGATTGAAAGGCCCGTCCATTCGGTAGCCGTATTCGATATTTTCGTAATCGATCTCGAATACAGTCATGGTAAAGACATTGCCAATTCGGAACTCATCGGGAAATGGAATTTCCGCGATCGGTTCTTTAGCGTGTCTTTTAAATAGCACTAGCGTGCAGGATGTCGCATAGCTGGAAAATACCGAGAAATTAACTCCTCCGGGCACTAGACTTGCTCCGAAAGGCATCGGGCGACCTACACGCAGTTTAAAATCGCCGTGTTTGTGAGTGGGGTGAATGTCTATTCGTTCCATTACCTGTCCTACTAATTAAAAATCCTGAACAGCGATCGAACTTTACAAAAACCAAAGATTGACTTAATTTGATGAAGTTTTAGGCTGACTTCAGCGCCA
Source organism: Microcoleus sp. MON1_C5 (assembly GCF_036701875.1). NCBI lineage: Bacteria > Bacillati > Cyanobacteriota > Cyanophyceae > Oscillatoriales > Microcoleaceae > Microcoleus > Microcoleus sp. MON1_C5. The sequence goes on from NZ_JAUBRN010000016.1 coordinate 102,258, forward strand.
CTATTCCTGAATCTAACGTGTCGCAAGTTGTAAAAAAGCTGAGAAATCCCGTTACGTCCATTGTATCTTTAATTTCCTCAGCAACCCCCACCAATACAAGTTTGCCTTCTTTAGCCGATACCTGCCGATAAAGTGACAGCAGCATCCGTAAGCCAGCACTAGACATATAGGGGACTAGAGTCATATCTAAGAGAATTTTACTCCCCGGTTCTGCCAGCGTCAGCACCTTTTCTTGAACTTCTAGTGCGGTACTAGCATCGACATCTCCCTCCAACTTTACCACTGTTATTTCTGCTGTTTTACTAATGGCAATGTCCACGCTCAACCTCTTTGTAAATAAATTAGAATTGGGAGATTCTTCCCAGGGATTAAGAAAACGATTATCTTGAGAGAAAGAGGAAGCAGCCTATACTTGTTAAGTATAAAACTAGCAATTCAGGCTGCATTCATTCTCACTTTAGGTAACAAACTGCTGACTATACCGGGACAATCTGCACTTTGACTTTCACCCGCTCTTTGGTATCAGGCAACTGAACGGTTAAGTTATCTGCGTCGAAGTTGCTGTAGGGTTGTCCGTCGATTTCACAAGCACCGATTTTGATACTACCGGGGGGCAAAATATCAGGTGAAACTCGCAGGATATTGTCTTTGAATCCTCCCGGCATTGGCTTGAAGTAGAAATCCATCGCCTGCTTAGTAATCAGCAGGTTGGTGTAAACCGCAGAGAGATAGCACAGTTCGGTGGAGTGATAGCCAGACATGGAGTGATAGCCTTTGAATCGCTCATTTCCCAGCAAGTACGGCAGTCCGTTGGCTAAAGTATTGAAGTAAACAGCACCGTCGTCATGATCCAGGAAGAAAGCACTGTAGAAGGCCGCGGCTTCGCGAGCATGGCGCAAGTATTCTGGGTTTTGAGTGAGGCCGTTGAGGATTAAGTAAGCTAAAATTGCTTGTTCTTGCTGCCACCAAGCTTTGCGATCGTGCCAGACAAAGCTGTGCTGTTCTTCACCTGGTTCGAGCATACGTTCGACGACATCGTACCAGCCGCCGCGTTGGCGATCGCTTCCCACATCGGGCATGAGATACGCAATCTTTTCAGCCAATTCTTTGTAATTATCTTTGGCTTTAAGCGATTGCATCCGCATCAAATTCCACGCAATCTTGAGGTTGTGACCGACAACAGCCCGGTCTTGCTGCCAGCCCCAGATTTTGTCAGGAGTCCAATCTTCATTGAACTTTTCCTGAACAAACGGGCTGGTTTCGTACTCAGGGAAATACTTGGCGATCGTGTCAAAAGTGTACTCTAAAAAGTCGGCATATTTCTGGTCGCCTGTTGCCAGATACAGGTTAATTAAATACGCAGGTGCGTGGTCGCCGACTGAGTTCCAATTTTTGCGAGCGCGGTTGCGACCTAGGGACTCGGCACGGGCGTCAAGGCTGAGGGCATCAATGTGGGAGAAATAACCGCCTTGTTCTTTATCCAAGAAGAACTTATCAAACAAATCGACGGTCATTTCGGCATCTTTAAGGATGCGCGGGTCGCCAGTAATTCGGTAAGTTTGAATCGGGCCGGCAAGAGCGTAAATTTGTTCGTAAGCGGGGATGCAATCGTAGTCGTCGCTAAACTCAGAAGTGAGCAGTTTTTGTTCCCGCTGTCCTTTGACCCGTACCCCGTGATACCAGTAAATCAGGTTTTCATCGGGGTCGTAAAACCTCATGTGATCGCGCAGGTATTCAGTACCTTTTTCAGCGGCTTCTAAAAAGCGGTCTTCGCCTGTCATTAAAAAAGCTGAAGCAAACCCATAAACCAAGCGGGAAACGGTGTCAGTTTCTTGCAAGTAGTCGTCTTGCTTTTTGCTCCCGGACAGATTCAGCATCGTCCGATATTCCTTATAGTCAATTGGCTGGTTGGGGTAGCCAAATTGCCATTTCAGGTAGCAGTCAGCGATTGATCGGACTTGCTTAATCCACCAGTCCGGTTCTTCGTGGCGATAGTTTTCGGGTGCTTCCCCGGCAAAAACTAAAGATTTGGCTTCAAATTTGTGTCCTTCGCCTTGAGGGTAGAAGATACCGTAAGCGAAGACGTGCTGGCCGGGGTGCAGCAGTTCTGCAAACCGTTCGGTGGCGCTTAGGTAAGGTTCTTCTAGGTTTTGGGTAATGCGGCCGTAAGTAGTTGGTGTCAGGTAGGCAGTATATTGGCGACCGTCTGATGTCTTGATGCCGAAGCTTTTATCGCTGCGGTTGAACTGGGTAACATATCCTCCGATCATGTCGGAGAATGAAAAATTCATCCGTTCCATTCTCTTTCCTCTGCTAATTGATTAGAATTTTTCGGTCTACTCGTCTGTGTTTTTTACTTGTTCTCGATCTCTTTCACAAAAACTTCCATGAATTGGTTTACTACTCCTGGATGCTTCCCGGTAATCAAGTTGCCATCTACTACTAAGTCAACGGTGACTTCATTTTCTTCGTCGTAGACAACTTCTGCGCCGGCATTTTCTACATCACAGATGATGTTGTGAGCGCAGGTCACTTTCCGCCCTTTCAGTAAGTCTGAGTCGGCGCAGAACAGCCACAAACTGTGACAGATTGTTCCGAGCTTTAGGCTTTCTGAGTGCATGGATTTTCTGAGAAATTCTACCGCCGGCGCTTGGTTTTTTTGACCTTTCTTGACTTTCGCCTGGTATCTCAGGCGATCGGTAGCATAAGCCCCAATTGCAATGATGCCTTTGTAGGCAGAAGGAGCGATATCATTGACTTCTGTAGCGACAGTCACATGATATTCAACTTTATCATTTTCTGGGTTCGATCCGAAAGTTAATTGTTGATTTCCCCACAAGTGAGAAATGTACTCGACTTCATAACCGTGTTTCGGAAAAAAATCATTGAATTCCCGATATTCAGTAGGATCAAAATGTTCTTCGATCCGAACACCAATTTTGCCCTTGCTTTCAGTTGCCATACCCTAAAAAATCCTTGCGAACGTAAACTATTTCAGGTTGATGATTGTCCTCTGACATAGAAGCCCCTGACGGAATTCTTACCTCTCGTAACCAGACAATAGGAGGTATTTAGGCCTTGATTAGCTTTAAAAGTGAATCAGGGGCAAAAACATCTCGGTAGAAAGTCAATTGTTCGGTTTTGAGGTAGCAGGCTCCTCGGTGGCCGCGCCGCACCCAAGTGACATTTCCTTTGGCGAGGGTTTCGTTAGTTTCGTCGTCCACACACTTCCACTCAAAGTAAGTGTGTTCGCCAAAAAACATCACAATCGGCCAGCACATTGTCACCCCTGGCTGTGCAATTAAAGCCCACCAGTGTTTCTCGCGTTCTTTTTGTTTGTCTAAACCGCGATAGGGGCCGTCTTGGCATAAGTAAACCAAATCTTCGCGATATTCACCTGTTAAGATGTCACCCCGGCATTGTCTTAATGCCTCGCAGTGAGTCGGCCACCATTCCTGATTTTCTTTTTCGATTGGTTCGAGAGTATAATCTGAGCTAATTTCGGGCAACTTTTCGTCCTTCATTGCCACAATTTTCTCGGCTAACTCAATCATTGTTTGCTTAAGTTCGTCCGAAACCAATCCAGGTTTTGAATAGTCGGCTGTCAAGCCTTTATAGTAGTTGATTCGAGTCATTAGTAACTCCTTAGTGGTGAATAAAGAACTCATACTTTCAGTAGAACTGAAAACCCAGTTTCCTAAAATTGAATTAGGATGTGCCGGGGATTTTCCGTCGCACTGCTAGCAAGGTAATGTCATCAAACTGCGCTGCACAGTCTATATGGGTAAACACATCGGTTTTCATACGTTCTAGTAATTCGGATGCTGAGGAATAAGGCTGATTTAGGAGTGAAAGCACTCGCTTTTCTGTGAAAAATTCCTTGTTGGGGCTGCGGGCATCAGTAAGACCATCCGTGTAACCAAATAGAATATCTCCCGGTTCGAGCTGAACCTGCTGAATTTTAAACTTCATATTTGGCATCATTCCTACGGCGGGGCCTGTAGATTTGAGGGCAGTCTTGATCCCAGAAGCATTGATAATTAAAGGTGATTCATGCCCGCCGTTAATATAGGTTAATAAACCTGTTTCTGGATTGAGTACCCCGAAGAACATTGTGGCAAACATACCGGTTTCACCATGTTCTTCACTAATGTAGTTGTTGGTAATCTCAATTGCCTGGAGAGCTTGCCTTTGATATAAGTCAAATTCTAATTCCATTCCGGCTGTGCGAGCCGTTGCTTCTCGATCGCAGAAGTGAAAATTTGTTCCTCCAGAGAACAGCCGAATAAAGCTACGAAATAGCCCCATAAACATCGCTGCCCCAACGCCTTTGTCGCAAACATCTGCAATCACTAATCCTATACTGCCATTAGGAAGTGGAAAAACATCATAAAAGTCGCCGGCAACTTTTTTTGCTGGTTCAAAGGTCGCACAAATTTCCCAATTTGGTACGGTTAAAATTGGATTTGGCAAAAAGTTTCTTTGCAGCTTTTGCCCTTTTTCGATATCGGTTTCTAATTCGTTTTTAGCCTTATTCAGTTGATCGGTTCGTACTTCTACGAGAGATTCCAGGTTGTTAGTGTATCGACTTACCTCTGCAACCATAGCATTGAAAGCCTCAGCCAGTTGTTGAAACTCATCGTTGCTTTTGACTTCTACAGCTACATCAAAATTATGGTTGCGAATCTTTTCTGATGCCTGGTACAGCTTCCGAATCGGTTTCACTAACCAGTTGCTGATCAGGGATGCTGCTAGCAAAGAAATGAATAAGCTACTGCCAATAATTTGCAAGCAAGTCCATTTCAGGCTATCAACTTCTATGGCTAGGCTACTAACATCGACATCTAAGTTGAGGACAGCAACAACTTTACCCGTATCATCTTTCAGGGGAACGGCGGTTGAAATGTAGGCATCTTTTTTATTATTATACTCATAATAAAACTGAGTATCTACTTTGGGTTGACCGTCGAAAGCTGCGCGGATAGACGGAGAATTTGGGAAATAATAGTACCCAACATAATCATTACTACTTTTTGGCGAACTACCTTCATAGCGATACCCTTTATCGCTAGCCAGCAGTCTCACAAATTTGCGGTCAGGAAACTCAGGGACTGTGCTGATTAGATAGGATGCCTTGATGTAGATGTCAGATGAATCGTCTCTCCGACTTTGATTCGTAATCTCTCCTAACTTGCGAGCCAGATTTTGATACCTTTTTGAAGCTGTAATCTTGTCATGCACCTCTTTGGATAACCCAGGAAACTCAGTATTTTCTGCTCCAGAATTTATTTGCTGCTGGGATAGTTGTAGACTCTGTGAATTAATTTGAGCGGCTAGGTTCTTAATTTCTGCTATATCTTTGCTAGAAAAAGATGAAGATTCCTTGATGCCAATTTGTTTTAACTCCTTAGCCTGGTTTTTTAGCAAATTTCGCTGGATGCTTGATTGGAGCCAAAAAATACTTGTGGTAGCAACCCCAACAGACAGGACGGAAAGCGCTAAGCCTAACTTCAAACTGAAAGGAAACTTCAAAGATATTCCCAATTTTAAGGGTAACTTTGGGTTCTTGAGATGAATGTCAGCGTTGCCTACTTGGCTCGTTAAGTCTAAATTAGCTGACGGCAAAAGAGAACTCTCTAAATTGTCTGGATTAGTCTGTTTAACGTAAGAACCCACAGTTGTACTCCTGTTTTTATACGTCGCTCAATCAAAAAGCAGTATGGCTTCTCTAGTGTGAAATTAGGGAGATTTAATCCCCTGGATGCCCTCTCCTATCTATTACCTTTCCGCTCGACCGTAAATATATTGCGATTGCGATTTTCTACCCGCTCGTAAGAAAATTTATCTACGCCTTGAATAGCCAGATAAACTCCTAGCCCTCCAATACTTTTTTCGTGCAGGTTTTTATCCAAATCACTAGGTAGCGCTTGCTCGATGGGATCGTAAGTGACTGCTGTATCCTCAATAACAATTGTCAAATTTCGATCGCTGAGTTCGGCGCATAACTCCAAATTCCCCTCACTGCCCGATTCTTCATAACCGTGAATGATGATATTTGTGGCAATTTCATCGACTGCTAGGCGCAGCCCGTAAGATGCTTTTTTTTCCAGCTCAGCCTCCGCTGCTGCCGCGAGGACATACTGAGCTATCTGACTTAAAGAATCTAGTTTTCCAGGCACGATTAACGGGTTCATAAATGAAACAATTTATCCTTCTAAAGGCTATGAATTTCCACAGAAATTGAGCTGCAATTTGGGGAGTTTGTATGCTCTGCAGCGAGGAACTCAGCTTGGAAAATTAGATTTAGGTGAGCTCATTGAGCAAACCCATCGATTGGCTGGTTAAGAAAGTTCTCTCCAAGAACTGCTTACTAAGTAAGATCACTGCTACCTGCTGCCTGTAGAGCAGATAGATAACCTGACTGGTGCTAGCCTCTACCTTTAGATAGAGCTGCTCAACTGCTCGATCGCTACTTTTATCTGTCTTTTGGTGGATGCTATTCAATAGTATGTGTGCATATTCCAGAGAAAGCAAGTCGGAAAAGTCGGATCATAAAGTCGGAAAAGTCGGATCATAAAGTCGGAAAAGTCCGACGCCCTGGTTTTACTATCTATCTATAGAGCAGATCAACAGCATGACTGGTACTGTTCTATGTCTTTAGATAGATGCTATTCAATAGTATGTTTGGGGTCTCCGCGTAAAGCAAGTCGGAAAAGTCGGATCATAAAGTCGGAAAAGTCGGATCGTTGCCTAATTGGCCTATTTCTGAGGACCAACCCTATCACGCGCTAAAAGACATCAGTAATAATACTTAAACTTAATCTAACTGGAGTTTAGACTAAAAAATAGAGAACGGTGGCTTTCAGAAGAACTTGAGCCACCGCGCCGGGAGAGAATGAGGGTGAAAAATAAAACCTATCCACTCCCTCAATGAACAGTGAACGATTAAAGGATTTTCGTCAAGCAGCATACGAGTTATTGGTGCGAGCCAAGGATGCGACATTCGAGCTGATGGATGCAGTAATGACCACCAGGAATGTGGCCTGTTTGGCGGAATTTTCGCTCAGTCCGTTATTCAATCGTCACTGGCCAAGCGTTTACGAAGCCTTACAAGACAGTAGGCCAGACCGGAAAAAACTGATGCTACTCTATCTCCAGCAATTACAGCAGGAATCACCCCCAACCGAACACCTATTAGTGGCAATCGATCATACTGTATGGGGAAGACCAGAGGCTAAAACATTAAAAGACAGAACCCATGAATATCAGGCAGGTGTAATTATTGGACAGGGATACAGTACAATTGCGTGGATACCCGAAACAGAAGGAAGTTGGGCATTACCCCTACTACATGAACGAATTAGTAGTTGGTCTTCACCAATAGAAAAAGCAGCTTCCCAACTCAAACTTGTTTGTGAACAGAGCATCAATCCAGTCTTAGCAGTTTTAGATCGAGAATATGGCAATGCAAGTTGGGTACTAGCCATAGCAGATATTCAAGCTGATTGCTTAATGCGAGTCCGAAGTAATGCCTGCTTGTGGTCAGCACCACCAGCCTATAGTGGTCGCGGTAGACCACGTAAGCACGGGCAGAAAATGAGGGTGAATGACCCAACCACATGGCTGCAAGCGGATACTGTGATTGAAATTGACGAACATCCAGAGTTGGGACAAGTCCGAGTCAGTCAATGGCTTGACTTACATTTTTATCGTGCCGCTGAACAGAGAGTCAATTTAATCCTCGTCGAAAGAATGAAGCCCATGTCAAACAGTCAGCCGTTTCCACCCTTATGGTTGGTTTGGGTGGGAGAACGAACTCTACCCTTAGAAACTTTTTGGTTTAAGTATTTGCGCCGTTTTGGGGTGGATAATTGGTATAGATTTGTCAAGCAACGATTGCATTGGACATTACCTAACTTGAGAACTCCCGAACAATGTGAGCGATGGAGTGATTTAATGCCGTTGATGAGTTGGCAACTCTGGCTGGCTAGGGATTTAGTGATCGAAAATCGACTGCCTTGGCAATCTGCTACGCTCGATTTAACTCCTGGACGTGTTGCCCAATCAATGTTGTCGGTTTTAGTTGACATTGGTACTCCTACGAAACTACCTAAACAGAGGGGAAAATCCCCCGGCTGGGAAAAAGGAAAGGTATAGCCTTTCTCATAAAGATGAGGTACAATAACAGCAGTGAGTAAACCAATTCCAAAGATTTTCTGATGTAACTTCATTAAATGCAAACTC
>NZ_JAUBRN010000116.1:0-7965 GCF_036701875.1 Microcoleus sp. MON1_C5
TATTTTAAAATCCCAAAAGCCTTTCGACCCCAATTATGTGATCGCTACCTCTTGACAGGTCAAGACAGTATCTACGACAATTTGTAAGGGCGGGTTTTTCCAACCATCTACGCCTAGAATCAATAATTTCGTAAACTCGCCCCCACCCAAGAAATCAACCCAGATAAGTCTGGGGTGGGCACGCAAGCCCGCCCCAAAAATCCCAGATTAATTTCAACCGAGCGATTAATTTCTAATAACCAGGCTCCTCCTCGTACTCAGGAGTTTTAGTCTTCTCAGGGATATTCACTCGAGGAGCCTGGTAAGGCTTCGGTGCCTCATCGTCCGCCCAAGCATCAGCTTCCACATCATCCTCGTACTCGTACTCGACCACAGGCGCCTTCGGGCGAGAACTCTCAGAGCGAGTGTACTGCGGCTTCGCCTCGTACTCCTCCTCGTAATCGTCCTCCTCGCCGCCCCAATTATCCTCTTCGTAATCCTCGTAATTGTCGATCGGCTCAGGCTGCACCGCGCGCATCTGCTGCTGCGGCTGGCGCACCGCAGGCCGATTCCACTGCGAATCCTCGTCCCAAGGAACTTCCTCAACCGCAGGCGCAGCTACCCGGCTCCGCATTTCCGGTGCAGGTATCCGCACGCCCGGGCCCAATTGATTTCCTGTAGCCACGGGTTTCGGATAATAACCTTGCTCGTCCTCTTCTCGTTCCCAAGGTGCTTGGCCCAAACCGACGCGCTCCAGCAAACCCACACTAAGCTGCCTGAGCCTTTCCTCGGAACCTTCAAATACAATCAAGCGATTCGGGCCGCTGCTGACAATTTCCTCAATCCCCAACTCGTAAGTGCTGAGAACTTGGTCTGGGATTTGGGGGATTCCCAGGGAAGCGATAATTATAGAAACTAACTTACCGTCTTCGGGGTCGAACCTAAAGCCCCGCACCCTACCCAAAAGTTCGCCGGTTTCGGTAATAACTTCGCTGTTAATCAAAATGCTGTAGACTTCAACATCAACATCATCTTCGATCGCGCTCTCATCTTCCACCAACAGCACGTCGCCGATTTCACTAACATTGCTGAGGAACATAAACCTCGGCATTCCAGCGACCGCGAATATATTATCACGCAGACCGATCGCCACAACTTCCCGCCGGTCAATGTCCACCCACAATTGACTAACCACCCCCAAGCGTTTACCTCTGTCGCGGGTGATGACCTGAGTGCCTAGAATGTCTGAGCGTTGGCAGATTTGTTCGGATGTCATTCTAACTTTAATCCTGATTTATTAAGTACATATATCACTCAACACGAGCGTTAACATAAACTCCGGGACTACAACTTCAGTCCTATGACTTGAGTATAAGCTCCCCGCGCTTGAGTAACGCCAATTGTACGCTCAGCCGATTGAATCATAGGTCGCCGCAAACTCACAACAATAAACTGGGCTTGTTCAGACTGTCGTTTTATCATTCTAGCCAATCGCTCCACATTTGCCCCATCCAGAAACATATCCACTTCATCAAAAGCGTAGAACGTAGACGGGCGGTAGCGTTGCAGCGCAAAAATAAAACTCAGCGCCGTCAAGGACTTTTCCCCTCCAGACATGGAAGCCAGTCGCTGTACGGGTTTGCCCTTCGGGTGAGCAACCAAATTCAAGCCGCTGCTGAAGGGGTCTTCCTGGTCATCTAGCTGGAGATAGCCATCGCCTTCGGAAAGTTCCGCAAAGATAGTCTGGAAGTTCTCGTTAACCGCGTCGAAAGCTTCCTTAAAAGCGCGCCGCCTGAGTGTGGTAAAATTTTCGATTCTCAACAGCAGTTCTGTGCGTTCTCCTTCCAATGTGGTCAATTTTTGACTCAATTCTTGAAGGCGTTCTTGAGTGCGGTTGTACTCTTCCAAGGCTAGCATATTGACCGGTTCTAAAGCTTGAATGCGTTTGGCGATCGCCTTTACTTCCTGCTGCAATTCCGTCAAATTGGCTTTCTCGACATTTTCAGGAATCGAGGGCACGGGGTCGGGCATTTCCGCCCGCTGCGCTTCCAATAGAGTGCGGACTGCGCTCAATTGTTCCCGGCGTTCTTGCTGGGTTTCGTGGAGTTTTTGCAACTGCCATTGTAACTGCTGTTTGGCTAAATGCTTCTCTCGCAGTTGAGATTCCGCCCGATCGCGATCTCCCTTCTGCACGCCCAATTTTTCCTCAATTTCCCCCAAAGCCGCCTTAGCTTCGGCAATTTGCCGATCGAGTTCCAACTGCTGCGAAACAATGCGATCGAGTGCATCCGCCCCCGCGTTTTGCTGCACTTGCCATTCCTGCAATTTCTCGCTACCTTCCTTAATTTTGTCTTCCAAACGCCCAAATTGATTTTCCAAGTCTACAAGGCGCTGCTGGACGTTTCTCAGAGCCAATTCTCGCTCTTGGAGCTGCGCTTCTAGAGCGCGCAAACTCGATTGCATTTGCTGCCATTCGCTGTGACTGTTGGACTCTTCCAACTGCGCCAAAGTTTGGCGGTATTGCTGCAATTGAGTTTCCTGTGCGGGCAATTCTCCCTCCAGCAACTGCAATCTCGATCGCGAATTAGTTAATTCCTGTGTATTTTTCGCAATTTGCGATCGCACTTGTTCCTGTTGCGCTTGCAAATTCTTAATTTCTGACTCCAACTGTTCCAAGCGCAACTGATTTTCGCGCAAATTCTGTTTCGCTTCCATCAATTCTTGGCTGCGAGTTTTGACTGCAACAGAAGCGCGATCGATCGCAATTTTGCACCGTTCCAAAATCCGCTCAATTTCCTCCAACCTTTCTTGCAGAGATGCGATCGTCCGGGCTTCACTAGCAGCCTCACTAGCCTCAACCGTGCCAAAATGCAAGGTAGATCTATTAGTAGAACTTCCCCCAGTCATCGCCCCGCTAGTTTCCAAAATTTCCCCGTCCAAAGTGACAATCCGGTACTGTCCCAAATAGCGGCGGGCGTCGCTGAGGTTGCTAAACACAACCGTACTGCCAAAAACGTAAGCAAAAATTTCCTGATACCGGGAATCGCAATCAATCAAATTAACAGCCGCATCCACAAACCCAGCCGCGCGCCGCAAATTTTCATTCACCGAATACCTGCCGCCCCTAATCTTATTCAAAGGCAAAAACGTCATCCTTCCCGCCCGTTTTTGTTTCAACAATTCGATCGCAGCAGCAGCCACGCTGTCATCTTCCACCACCATATTTCCCATGCGCCCGCCCGCCGCAATTTCCAGCGCCAATTGATAGCGCGGTTCCACTCTGCCGAGTTGAGCCACCAAGCCGCAAACTCCGCCAATTCCGCTTTGCGCGACAATTTTTGCAGTAAACGTTCCCGTCGCTTCTTGCAGTGCTTGAAACTGCACTTCTAGTTTGTCTAATTTGCGCTGTCTTTCGCGCTGTTCTTCCAACAAACGAGTTTGAGTTTCCTGTTGCAGTTGCAATTCTTGTTCGGCTTCGACTAAAATCTGAGTCAGCGATTCTACTTGCAAAGATGCAACGCCTTTGGTTTCCACAAGGCGAGATTGCTGTTCTTTTTTCGCTGCTATTTCCTGTTCCAATACTTGCAGCGATTGGTTTTGTTCTTGAATTTGACTTTGCAGGCGATCGGCTCTTTCGCCAATGGTAGCTTGTTCTGTACGCTGCGGTTCCAAAGTTTGTTGAATTGTTTCGATTTGGCGGTGCAATTCTGTTTGCTGCTGTACCCACACTTCGGCAGTCGAGGCGATCGCATTTGCAACTTCCCGACTTTCATCTAAACTTTGCTGGGCTGCATCCCGCTGTTCCTGAAAACTCCCCTGCTGAGACTTAACATAAGATATTTCAATCTCAATTTGCTCCAAACTTTGCCGGAATTGGCGAACTTCTTCCTCGGTTTGTGCTATGTTAGCCGCCATTTGCCCAGCAGTTTTTTCCAAATCCTGTTTGCGGTTTTGCAGTTGCCGCCGTTCCGCTTCCTGAGTTGCAATCGTCGCTTGCAAAGCCAACAGTTCCGACTCTCCCAAAGCTTTAACGCGGGCATTCAGCGCGTCAAGTTCGGCGGTTGCTTCTTGAATTTGGGTACTAATTGCTTGCAGTTGTTCCGTGAGAGATGCAGAAGTGCGATCGCCCGTTTCGATTTGTTCTCGCAGTTTCCATTCTTGCTGCTGCAATTGGCGGAATTTCAGCACAATTTCCCACTGCGATTTTTCTTGAAATTCAGCCCGCAATTTTTGATATTTTTCCGCTTTTGTGCGATCGGAAGCCAGCCTATCGCGCTGAGAAATCAGCTCTTTTTCTACAATGCGGCTGCGTTCTTCCACCTCCTTAACTTCATCCAACTTCTGCCTAGCTAAAGAGATTTTGCGATCGAACTGAGCCACACCAGCTAATTCGTCAATGATTTCTCTGCGTTCCTTAGAATTCATCGAAATAATGCTGGTAACGTCTCCTTGCAGCACGACGTTATAGCCTTCGGGATAAATTCGCAAGCGGTTGAGTTGTTCGTGAAGTTGAGTCAGCGTGCAAGGTTGGCCGTTAATGTAATAAGTTGAAGTGTAAGTACCTTGGCGAGTTACCCGAAGTTTCCGCGTCACACTCCACTCATCCGATTTTGGATTTTCGATTTTGGATTTTCGATTGGTAGCGAGTAGTTGTCCGTTGTTGTCTTGAGTTGCGGCGATTTCAATCTCTTCTACGTCTTCAACAGATAACTCTTCCGATTTTGGATTTTCGATTTTGGATTTTCGATTGGCAGGTGATTGGCCGTTGTTGTCTTGAGTTTCGCCAATATCTATCTCTTCGACTTCCTCTGCTTCAACAGATAACTCATCTGCTGCATTTTCCTCCTCATCTTCATCCCGGGCGAACCATTCCTCCCCCACATCTTCCAGCGCAAAAGTCGCAGTCACGCTAGCTTCGATCGTACCGCGTTTGTTTTGGGCGCTGTTCACCAAATCCGGCAAACGTTCAGCCCGCATTCCCTTGGAACTCGAAAGTCCGAGACAAAACAGCAAAGCGTCGAGGATGTTGGACTTCCCAGAACCGTTGGGCCCGGAAACCACAGTAAAACCGGGCAGCACGGGAATGGCCGTCGTGCCGCCAAAAGATTTAAAGTTAGTCAGTTCGATCCGTTTAATGTGAACCATATGCTAGGAGTAGCTTTGGCTCTAGGTTGTTGTCACAGGGTAGCACAGGCAATGGGGCGATCGACAATGTGTGAACTTTCCGGCATTGTCGATCGAACCGATATCTTACACCTTTGTCAACAACCGAGTCCGCTTTTACTTAAAAAGATCGTTGACAAAGGTACAACATCTGAGATGCGAGCGAGCGCTACAAATGAACGTAAATTTTGATACAGATAACTTCATGAGACTCGATCGATATTATTTGTGGGCTAAAACCTGAAAGCCTTGTCCAGAGCCAGTGACAGCAAATATAATTCCCGCAATTCCAAATGTTACCCCTAGACATATAAAAACTTTCCGGTAAAATCGAACCAAAATTAATAATGTATAAAGTAATGAAGCGCATTATGGAGGGCAAACCCATTACACCAGCTCAGAACTCATCTAACCTGCCAGCTTCACCTGAAAGCGACGAACAACAAGTATTACAAATTTGGGGTCGCGAACCCCTTAAAGGACACGTCAAAATCAGTGGCGCCAAAAACTCGGCCTTAGTCGTCATGGCAGGCTCCCTGCTATGCCCAGAGGATTGCCGTCTCCGCAACGTTCCCGGTCTAGTCGATGTCGCCCGCATGGGACAAATTCTCTCGGCTGTAGGAGTCAAATTACAGCAGAACGGGGACGTTTTAGACATCAACGCCAGCAACCTCATAGACGCTCAAGCCCCCTACGAATTAGTCAGCCAACTGCGGGCGAGCTTCTTCATCATCGGGCCGCTGGTAGCGCGTTTGGGATTTGCCAAAGTGCCCTTGCCCGGTGGGTGCGCCATCGGCGCGCGACCTGTTGAACTCCACGTTCGCGGTCTGCAAGCCCTCGGTGCCGAAGTCCACATCGACCACGGCACCGTTCACGCTTACGTCAAAGGGCCAAACCGCCGCCTGAAAGGAGCCAAAATTTATTTGGACTACCCCAGCGTCGGCGCAACTGAAACTTTGATGATGGCGGCGACTCTGGCGGAAGGAGAAACCATAATTGAAAATGCGGCTCAAGAGCCGGAAGTCGCAGATTTGGCGAATTTCTGCCGCGCCATGGGAGCAAAAATTCAAGGCGCCGGTACGAATACGATCGTCATTTCGGGAGTGCCCAAGCTGCACGCGGTAGACTATTCAATTATTCCCGATCGCATTGAAGCCGGAACATTTTTAGTAGCCGGAGCTATCACTCACTCGGAAATCAGTTTGTCGCCGGTAATTCCCGACCACCTGACCGCAGTCATTGCCAAATTGCAGACAATTGGGGCAAAAATTATTGCAGAATCCCCCGACATTTTGCGGATAGTTCCCGGCCAAACTCACTCGGCCACAGACATCGAAACTCTGCCTTATCCCGGTTTCCCCACAGATATGCAAGCTCAGTTTATGGCTTTGCTCACGCTGAGCGAAGGCGACAGCTTGATCAAAGAAACCGTGTTTGAGAATCGCTTGCGCCACGTAGCAGAGCTCAACCGCATGGGCGCAGACATTCGCCTTAAAGGCAATGTAGCGATTGTGCGGGGAGTGTCGCGGCTGTCGGGCGCGCCTGTCGTGGCAACAGATTTGCGGGCTTCGGCGGCGTTAGTGCTCGCGGGACTTGCAGCCGATGGTGTCACAACCATCAGCAGCTTGCAGCACTTAGACCGCGGCTATGAGCAGTTAGAGGTGAAACTGCAAAAATTGGGAGCTAAGTTGCGGCGCGTCAAAGAGGGTACAGACCCGGCGACTGCTGAGGCTCCTGTCAATCCCGTGCGATCGGGTTTAAAGTAGTCAGAAGGAAGAAGGAAGAAGGAAGAAGGAAGAAGGAAGAGGAAAAAAGGAAGAAGCAAAAGAATTCCCCATGCCCAATTCCCCATGCCCCATGCCCAATTCCCAATTCCCAATTCCCCATTCCCAACTGACTAAAATGTCGAACATACCGCTCATCGGTTTAAAAGCAGACCAGTTTCGCCACCCCCTAGACTTGGAAGCTACCAGCACTCTCAAACAACTGCCCGGCCTGGATTTGATCGTGCGGCAGTTGCTGGGACAACTGGGCGAACAGTTTTTTATGCTGGAAAATCTGGCTTCCAGCGTCCAAGTCGGCGAAAATCAATTGCCCCACCTGCATCAATTGCTGTTGGATGCCTGCAAAACTCTGGATTTGGAAGCGCCGCAGCTTTATGTCCGCCAGCATCCGATGCCAAATGCTTACACTTTTGCGATGCGCGGAAAACAGCCTTTTGTGGTGATGCACACTTCTCTGATTGATTTGCTTACAGACGAGGAAGTTAAGGCAGTAATTGCTCACGAGTTGGGTCATTTGAAGTGCGATCACGGAGTTTACCTGACTCTGGCTAATTTAATTGTGTTGGCCGCGGGCCAAATTTCGCCTGTGGGAACCGTGCTCGCGCAGGGTTTGCAGGCGCAAATGTTGGAATGGTTGCGGTGTGCGGAATTTACGTGCGATCGCGCCGCCTTGCTCGCCACCCAAGACCCAAAAGTGGTAGCATCGGTGCTGATGAAACTGGCCGGAGGTTCGCCGACTTTAGCTCCGAAACTGAATGTAGATGCGTTTTTGGCGCAGGCCCGAGCCTACGACGACCTCAGCAGCACTCAACTCGGAGATATGCTCAAACAAGCTCAGACGGCTCAGTTGTCCCATCCTGTACCAGTATTGCGCGCCAGAGAGATCGATCGTTGGGCAAGTTCAAAAGATTATGAATCTTTGCTTGCAGGAAATCGATCTGTGTGTTATGATGGTGAAACCCAAAAGGGCGGGTGGCGAAATTGGTAGACGCATCAGACTCAAAATCTGACACCGAAAGGTATGAGAGTTCGATTCTCT
>NZ_JAUBRN010000017.1:0-106936 GCF_036701875.1 Microcoleus sp. MON1_C5
ATCAGTTGACGTGCCATAACTCATCACCTCTCAACATTATCTTTATTCTATGCAACTTCATGTAAAATTGGTATTACCAGGAGCGAAAAGCAATTTAGGGCGATCGGGCAGGCACGCCCCAACAAATAGCTTTAACATGAGGAAAGAATAGCAGGCGCTTGAAAAAACAATGAGTCAGGACATGAAGCGGGAATTTGCCAGCCGCGACGAATTAATTGCCTACGTGCGTGAACAGTTCCCCGAAGCCGCCGCCCGGGACAGCAGCGTACCCCCAACCCCAGGCGGGCGGAAAGCAGCCGAGACAGCCCTGCAACAAGTCGATCCCGGCAAGTACGCCTCAACCCGCAATTTCCTCAACGGTGCGATAACCCGCTTGTCGCCCTATGTGCGCTACGGAGTTTTGAGTCTGGCGGAAGTCCGGGATGCCGTGCTGGAGAAGGTGCGGCATCGAGAAGAGGCCGTAAAACTCGTCAACGAGTTGGGTTGGCGGGATTATTGGCAGCGACTGTACGCGGAATTGGGCAACGGGATTTGGCAAGACCGGGAACCCTACAAAACTGGCTACACTGCTAAAGATTACAGCGAAACTCTGCCGGAGGATGTCATCGAGGGATCGACTGGTTTGGTTTGCATCGACAGTTTCAGCCGCGAGTTGCGAGAAACTGGTTATTTGCACAATCACCAGCGGATGTGGACTGCCGCTTATCTGGTACACTGGCGCCGCGTGCGCTGGCAAGCCGGAGCTCGCTGGTTTTTGCAACATTTGCTAGATGGAGATCCGGCGAGCAATAATCTTTCTTGGCAGTGGGTAGCAAGCACTTTTAGTCACAAACCTTATTTTTTTAATCGGGAAAATTTGGAGCGTTACACTAAGGCTGTTTATTGTCGCGATTGTCCTATGTACGGGCAATGCGATTTTGAGGGAACTTACGAATATTTGGAAGGGCAGTTGTTTCCTCATGGAGAAAAGGTCGGTCGCAGCGGCGGTTCTAAAAGTTGGCAAGACTTTCAAAAGCGCCGGAAAAATTAAGGAAGTTCGGCAACCGATTCACTTTCTTCGGATTTAACGGATTTAACACCAATTACCAATTACCAATTACCAATTCCCAATTCCCAATTCCCAATTCCCAATTTATGAACAATCCGATTATTTGGCTGCACGGCGACTGTTTGAGTCCTGAAGGCCCGGCTTTTAAAGCGCACCCAGAGGCACCGGCAATCTGGGTTTGGGATGACGCGCTCATTGATGAATGGCAGTTGAGTCTCAAACGAATGGTGTTTATTTACGAATGTTTGCTGGAGTTGCCGGTAGTTATTCGGCGGGGCGATGTGGCTGCGGAAGTTATAGCTTTTGCTAAAGAATCCGGCGCGAATCAAGTGGTGACTGCGGAAAGTCCCAGTCCTCGGTTTCAGGATATTTGCCGGGAAATTAAGCGATCGCACCCTGTAGAAGTTTTGCCACCCGAACCTTTTGTCCGCTACGATGGTTACATTGATTTGAAGCGTTTTTCCCGCTATTGGCGCGTCGCTGAAAAATATGTTTTCTAATTGTAATTGGGGATTGGAAATTGGAAATTGGAAATTGAAAAGAGGTGTTCTTTTCTCTTGTTCCTTCTTCCTTCTTCCTTCTTCCCTCTTCCCTCTTCCTTCAACTCCCCTTCAAACGCTCCAACAGCCATTGAAATCTCGATGCCGCCAAATCTGGATTTTCGACATTTTCCGGGATAGCCCCCTCGTCGTCGGGCTCTTGATATATTAAACCATCACTATCATCGCCGAAGCGCTGGACTGTACCCCGCAGTCTCGACGACAGAAATTTGGTAATCGCCCGATAAAACCGCAGGGAAAAAAGCACGTCTTGCTCTAGTTTTTCAGTTAGCAGCCGCCTCGGAATTGACAGGATGAGGCACTCTTCAATTGCCGTGACGGTAGCAGAAGGAAGCCTCCCGTCTACAAAAGACATTTCGCCCAAAACTTCCCCGGCAATAATTTTTCCAATTTCTTTGTCGCCCAAAGATGATACAGCAACGCTCAAAGTTCCCTCCAGAACTATGTACAGGGCGTCTAATGGCTTACCTTCGGTGATGAGGGTTGTGCCGGGGAGGATTTGGGTGCGGGTGCCGTTGGCGAGCATCCAATCGATGTCGCGATCGCTCAATTCGCCTAAAATGACTAGAACTTTGCTCATAAAGTCAGGTTGAGATGAGATAATTTGTATTTTTTTACTTGTTTAGTTGCGTGCTGTTGTTAGATGGTCAGACCCTGAGCGAAAGCGAAGGCTAAAATTTACAAATAGAACACTAAATTTTACACAATTTTCATAATATTCAGTAATTTTGATACGATCGAGCCACAAATATTTCTCGGATCGGTGGTATTATTCTACATTAATTGTCACGGACTGTGCAGCAGCCGATCGCGTTGTTTTAACTGCACTTGCTTTGGACGGCGGGGCTGCCAAAACTGTTTTGAAAGCTTGTTGTCTCTTGATTTCGAGCTGGTGCGCCCTCAAAAACCGGATTTTTCCGGCGTGGCTGCGAGTGCAGCGCCCCCAAGTACACTATTGTAGAAGGCCAGCCAGACGCGCGATCGACCTCTCAATTAAACAGGAGCAAGGGTGCAATCATCCCTAGGATTGATTTTTTGGCGATCGATCTGTAAATTAAAATTAGCCTCTAAACCCACCGTCCGTTCTTGAATCTAATCAGCTTGAGAGTTGACTATTCAACGGTAAAATGGCAATCTAGGAACAACACAACTCATATTTGTGTCTTTTTTTAGGAAAGCTCTTGACGGTCGCCCTCAAACACTTACACTTTTAACACACCCTTCATTGAGGAGTATCTATGAATAGTCTATTTTCCAAGTCTACTTTTGCGTTAATAAATCTTGCAGCTTTAGCTGTTTGTTGCAGTACCATGTCAGCGAAAGCTGAAACTGGCAACTTGCCCGATGTCGCTACAACTGCAACAATAGCCGCTCAAAATATTGACCAAATTTCTGAGCCGACAGCAACTTCAGCAGTTAAGCCCGACGCAGAAACAACGGCTAGTAATAAAAAAATTGATTCTATCACTTGGAGCGAACTAACAGAAGCGGCAGAGCCAGTCGCCTCTGAACCGGCAGCCAACTTGCAAGTATCTATTGCTGCACCCGAAAAATCGGAAGCAGCAACATCTGAAATTGCTGAGACAGAAACAGCGCAAAATACCTCTATTGCTGCTGAAACTGAAAATTCGGAAGAAACTGCTAAAATTGCTGATAATGGTGTCGAAGTGCAGTCAACAGTCGAGACTGCCAAAAAGAGCGATCGACCTACCTCAATTGTTGCCGAGAGCCATAATCTGGAAGTAACAGCAACGAAGGAAGAAAAAGAAGCCCAAACAGCACAAGAAGTGTTGAGCAATCCTGTCAGCACTTCCGCCTCAGCATTGACAAACCAACCGAAAGTTGCTGAAAAACCGGCAACTGCCTCAGAAGCAACTGAAAAAGTGGCTCAAGGAACTCCAATCCGACCAGGCCGAGCCACCCGTTCTGGGCCCAGCTACGTCGGCATTGGCGGGAATCTAGGTTTTGGCGGAGCTACAGCGTTAGGCGAAGGTTCATTTACGATTATTAGCAAAATCGGTTTGACGAACAATTTGTCGGTGAGACCGACTCTTTTGTTGCGCGACAAGTTAACTGTTCTAGTTCCCCTTACCTTCGATTTTGTATCTCAAAATGCCGTCGAAGTCAGCGAGGAATTTGTGATTACTGCGGCTCCTTATGCAGGTGCTGGCGTGATAGTTTCTACCGGCAAGGACGGTCATTTTGGCTTCCTGATCTCAGGGGGTGTAGATGTGCCGCTGTCGAGAAATTTTACAGCAACAGCGGGACTGAATCTTGGTTTTATCGACGGAGCTGAAGCGGGATTGTTAGTCGGTGTCGGCTATACGTTCCCTAATGTTGCCAGGTAGTGTTGCTGTTTGAGCAAACGCAGGACAAGTAAATAGGCGTGGGGTTGGCTGTAGGAATACAGTCAACCCTTTTTGATGATGGAAAATCTGCCTATGCGATCGATGTAGGGTACGCCACAAGCAGAGAGCGCCGAGATTGATTTTTGTGAAAGATATAATGATGGTTGGATCGATCTGAGATGTTGCGTCATATTCAATAAGCTCTTTATGGACGGGCAGGATGCCCATCCCACAATCAAATTCACTCTTTGTGGAACAGGCCGGAAAGCCTGTTCTTGAAAATGGTGCAAGATATGGGATCGATCGCACTTTCTCACCCACCACCCGAAAAAATCATGACCAAAACAGAAATCTTAGCAGCACTCAAAAACCTGACAGCAGAAGAACGCCTAGAAATCATTGAAGCAGCTTCGCGGATGATGCGAGAAGAAATAGAAGAAAAAGCCCAGCGCAAAGCCGAGAGAAAGCGGAGACTCAGAGCAGCAGCAGAAGCAGCAGTTCCTTTGTATGAACCAGGAGGGCCGCTGCACGATTTGTGGTCGCCCGACAGCGAACCGTATTTCGATTCCGAGGAAGAATACCTGAGCGCAGGGGTAGAAACTAATGCGTAAGGGCGAAATTTGGCTTCTCAGACTAGATCCAACGGTGGGAGATGAAATTGGCAAAACTAGACCTGTTGTGGTTGTCAGCGATGATGAAGTGGGAAATTTGCGGCTCAAAGTAATTGTTCCAATTACAGCATGGAACGATCTTTTTTCCCCACTTGATTGGATGGTGCAGCTCGAACCGACATCAGAAAATGGCTTGGCGAAACTCTCCGCCGCTGATACTTTTCAAGTCCGTTCCGTTTCCCAACAAAGATTGGTCCGACAACTCGGAACCCTGTCCGAGACAATTATGGAAGAAATTGCAGAAGCACTGACAATTGTTCTGGATCTGGATTGAATAACTAGGCAACAGCGTACAAATAGTGTTATTTATAAATAGATTGTATGGCGCGATGGCCTAAATGATTCCTATACAACTTACACTCAAAAATTTTCTCAGCTATCGCGAAGCTGCTTTAGACTTTCGCGGCCTGCACACTGCTTGCATTTGCGGGCCTAACGGTGCTGGCAAATCCTCCCTCTTAGAAGCCATATGCTGGGCACTTTGGGGCTGTTGTCGCAGCGATACGGAAGACAATATCATCCACATTGGCGAAACTGATGTGCGCGTTGATTTCACTTTCTCCACCGGCGGCCAAATCTACCGGGTGATTCGCAACCGGCGGCGCGGACAATCGGGAAGTGTGGAATTTCAAGTCAGCTTGAATTCAGCCGTGACCGAGGAAAAACTTAATTTTCGCACGCTCACAGACAAGGGCCTGAGAACAACTCAGCAAAAAATCCTCGAACACATCAAACTAGATTACGATACTTTCATCAACTCGGCGTATTTGCGGCAGGGGCGAGCTGATGAATTTATGCTCAAAAAGCCGATCGAACGCAAACAAGTTTTAGCCAACCTGCTCAAACTCGACTCCTACGATACTTTATCCGAACAAGCCAAAGATACCTCCAAACAATTTAAAGCTCAAGTCGAAGTGCTCAAACAGAGTTTGCAAACCGTACAAGAGCAACTGCAACAAAAAGAGACCATCGCCTCCGAACAAACTCAATTGCAGCAAGCAACCGATTTGCTCCAGCAGCAGCAGCAAGCCGATACAACCGAGTTACAGCAACTGCAACTCCAGCACCACAACCGCCAAACTTGGCAAAAACTCCTCGCCGGCCACCAGCAACAGCACTACAATATCACTCAAGAATGCCGCCGCTTGCAGCAAGAACTCAGCGCAGCCAAACAGCAGCAAAATGAGCTGCAAGCCCTCCTAGGGCAAGAAAAGGAAATAACAGCAGGCATCGCGTATTTCCAGAGCTTGCAAGCCACAGAAGAAACTCTGGCGGGCAAATTTAAGGCAAACCAACAAGCCCAAAATCAGCGCCAGCAATTGCAAGAACAGCAACGGCAAGAACTGAGCTTTTTGCAAAGCAAAATTCAGCAGTTGCAAGCTCAATTAGAGGTTTTAGAACAAGATGAAAAAGATGTTCTGGAGATTCTCAAACAGCAGCCGGAGGTTGATAAAGGACTCGCACAGTTGCAAGCAGTTCGATCGCGCCTCAACGAACTAGAGCAACTGCAACTGCAAGTTTCGCCGCTGCTACAACAGCAGCAGCAAAAGCAACAAAAGCTCGATCGCGCCCGCGCCGGTTTAACCGCCCGCTTAGACGAAATCAACCGACAGGTGCAAGTTCAGCAGCAGCAGCGACAACCGCAATTACAGCAGGAAATCTCGGCCATCGCCAATCAAATTTTGCAGTTGGAAAACAAGCGAGTTTATCAGCAGCGAGTCCGCGAAAAAGGTCAAGAAAGGCACGACTTTCTAGGAAACCTGCAAGCCAAAAGCCGCGACTATCAAACCAGACTCGCGGAGATCGACCAAAAACTGCAACTGCTGCGGAAACATGAAGGAGAAAAAACCGCAGGCGAAGATAAAGCCTCGAATTTTGCGGAAAACGAGCCATCGAATTCGCCTTTAATGGTGCGGGATGCAAATTTTGGCAATTGTCCTTTGTGCGATCGACCTTTAGACGAACACTACTGGAACTTGGTAGTCACAAAACACCACACCCAACAGCAGGAAATCTGGAACCAACTGTGGGTAGTCCGCGAACAGTTGGCCGTCTCCGAGCGCGAAATTCAAGTTCTCAGACATGAATACCGCGAACTAGAAGAGGAATTAGCGCCCTACCAAGAATTGCGGGAACGCCGCAGTCATTTACAAGCACAATTAGATAGCCTCGGCCAAGATGAAAACCGCCTGCAAAGTATGCGTCAAGACGCGGCAGAAATAGAGCGGTTGCTACGCACCGGCGAGTATGCAGCCGATGATTTGGACCAACTAAAGCAAATCGAACAGCAACTGCAACAGCTCAATTACAGCGATAGCAGCCACTCCCTCGCCCGCAGCGATGAAAAGCGCTTGCGGTGGGCGGAAATTAAGCAAGCTCAAATCAAAGACGCTCAGCAGAAACTGAATAAAATTAATGCCCGCCGCCCGGATTTGCAAACTCAATTAGCCACAGTACAGCAACAGTTAGAACAGCAAAAAAATAGCTCGGAAATACAGCAGCAAATTCTGTCTTTAGATAGATACATTGCGGAAGTTGGCTATAATTTGGAGCAGCACGAACACGTGCGGAGCGAAATGCGCCGATCGCAGTTTTGGATCGCCCGCGCCGAAAAACTGCGAGCGGCCACTCAGCAGTACCCGCAAGTGCTGCAGCGCGTTAATGAAATAGCAAATTCCATCGCCGTGCGCGATCGAGATTTGCAAGCTGTCAGCGCTCAAACTTCAGCGATGAACCAGCAATTGCAAGAACATCCCGATCCCACAGCCCGCATAAGTGCGATCGAACAGCAAATCAGTCGCCGCCGCCAGCAGCTAGACCAACATTTGGGAAGCCTCGGACGCCTCCAGCAGCAGCAACAAAATCTAGAAACTCTGCAAGTTCAGCTAGTAGCTCAAAAAGAGCAAATGCAAGTTGCAAAACGCCAGCAGCGAGTTTATCAAGAGTTGGGTCAAGCCTTTGGTAAAAACGGCATTCAAGCTTTAATGATTGAAAATGTTTTGCCTCAACTTGAAGCTGAAACCAATCAGATATTGTCGAGATTGAGCGCGAATCAACTGCACGTTCAATTTATTACTCAGCGGGCTGCTGCTTCTAAAAAAGCAACTAAATTGATTGACACCTTAGACATTTTAATTGCTGATGCTCGCGGTACTCGCGCCTACGAAACTTACTCGGGCGGTGAAGCTTTTCGGATTAATTTTGCGATTCGGCTGGCGCTGGCGAGACTGCTGTCTCAGCGGGCGGGCACGGCTTTGCAAATGTTGATTATTGATGAGGGATTCGGAACTCAGGATGCTGAAGGGTGCGATCGGCTGATTGCTGCAATTAATGCGATAGCCTCCGACTTCGCCTGCATCCTCACCGTTACCCATATGCCCCACCTGAAAGAAGCTTTTCAAGCCAGGATTGAAGTAAGCAAAACTGCTCAGGGTTCTTCCATCAGCTTGTCAATTTAAAAGGGTTGACGAGCCGGATGAAAGGAGGAGAAGAAAAAAAGTTGAAAATATCAGTATTTTTACCTTCTGTTTTCTTTCCCCCTTCGCTATTTTCACCTTCTGTTTTCTGGATAAGTGCCGAATGTCTTTGGTTATACTAAATTCCCCAAAAGAAGGCAATTGTCTGCCCGTGTCCCAAACCATAATGGAATCAGTCATTGCCGATCTAAAATCTAAAATCTAAAATGGTATTAGTCGTCATTTCCAAAAAGAAGGCAATTGTCTGCCCGTAGTCCAAACCATAATGGAATCAGTCATTGCCGATCTAAAATCTAAAATGGTATTAGTCGTCTCCCCCGTCGGCTTTTGTGGGCTGCTGACTTTGTTAAAAAAGCTAAATTGAAAATAAAATTATAGAATAAGAATGGCTCAAGCTATTTATAAATTTTTATTGTTCTGTCCCCTCCCTGGGAATTTGGATATTGCCACAGATGACAACAGACTCTTTCCACCTGTCTCTCCTAGAGCGGGCGATCGCAGCGTCGAGCAACAGCATCCTCATCGCGGATGCTCGCAGGCCTGACATACCTATTATCTACTGCAATCCTGCTTTTGAGAAACTGACCGGTTACAGTGCCCAAGAAGTTATTGGACGCAACTGCCGATTTTTGCAGGGCCCCGATACAGATCGGGCCGAATTAGATAAACTCCGCAGCAGCTTGCGATCGGGAACGGAAATTCAGGTAGTTCTAAAAAATTATCGCAAAGACAAAACTCCTTTTTGGAACGAATTAATCGTTTCGCCCATCCTAGACAACGAGGGAAAATTAACTCATTTTATCGGAGTTCAGAACGATATTAGCAAAAGAGTAGCAGCCGAAACAGCCCTGCAAGAAAGCGAAGAAAGATTGCGGGCGATCGCCACTGTGACTCCCGTTCCCATGTCAATTACGCGCCTAGAAGACAGCGTTATTTTGTATGCAAATCCTGCCCTCGGGGAAAGTTTAGGTTTGAGTTCCGAACAACTTATCGGACGCAAAAAAATTGAACTTTATGCCAATATCAATGACCGCCGTCAATTGATAGAATTAGTCAAACAAAACGGCTTTAGCGACAGCGAACAAATCTGCCTTAGGAAAGCAAACGGCAGTTTGTTTTGGGTGAAAATGTCGATGCGCTCGATTAATTTTAACGGCGAAGCAGCAATTTTATCGGCATTTTACGATATTACCGCCCGCGTAGAAGCAGAAACAGCACTACGGCAAAGCGAAGCGAGATTTCAAAAACTAGCCGCCAACGTTCCCGGGATGATTTATCAATTTCAGTTAGCAGCAGACGGCACTATGTCATTCCCCTACGTCAGTTCCGGCTGCCGCGAACTCTGGGAACTAGAACCAGAGGTACTCCAAAATTCAGCTATTCCCGCTCTAGAAATGATTCATCCAGAGGATGCGCCAAGCTTCCAGGAATCTCTTGCTATCTCTGCTAAAACTTTAGAGCCTTGGCGGTGGGAAGGCAGATTTGTTTTTGCGGGCGATCGGATTAAGTGGGTTAGCGGGGCTTCCCGGCCAGAACCCGGCGAGAAAGATGACATTATTTGGGACGGCTTGTTGATTGACATTAGCGATCGCAAACTTGCAGAATCAGCACTGCGGCAAAGCGAAGCCAGATTCCAAAAAATGGCCGCCAATGTGCCGGGAATGATTTATCAATACTTGCTGCATCCCGACGGTTCCGATGAATTCATTTATGTCAGTTCAGGCTGTTGGGAACTCTACGAATTAGATCCAGAAAAAGTTCAAGAAAACTCGGATTTAATGTGGTCAACGGTGCATCCAGAAGACCTAAAAGTCCTTTTAGAATCAATCGCAATTTCCGGCGCAACTTTAAAACCTTGGATATATGAAGGGCGGCTCGTAACGCCATCGGGAAAACTGAAATGGATTCGCGGCATTGCCCGCCCGGAAGCGCAACCTGGGGGCGATATACTGTGGGAAGGGGTGACAATCGACATCAGCGATCGCAAGCTAGCAGAAATCGCCCTCAGCGAATCAAAAATGGCCCTGCAACAAGCCAATCAAGAACTTGAAAAGCGCGTCCTAGAACGCACGGAAGCCTTGCAAACATCCCAAAATATGCTGTGGTCGGTAATCAACAACATCCCTCAGTTAATTGCCTGGAAAGATCGAGATTTAGTTTACTTGGGAGGCAACACAAACTTTGCCAAAGTCGCAGGTTTCAATCACCCCAGTGAAATCGCTGGTCTCACCGACTTCGATATGCCTTGGAAGCCCGAAGAAACCGAAATTTTTCGAGCTTGCGACCGTCGCATCATGGCAACAAACACCCCAGAATATCACATCATAGAATCCAAAATGCAAGCCGACGGCACCCAGTGCTGTCTGGATACAAATAAAATACCTTTACACGACAATTCCGGCAATGTTGTCGGCATTTTGTCTACGTTTGAAGACATCACAGATAGGCTTTCCCTAGCAGCTCAAGTCCGGGCCAGCGAGGAACTATTTCGCACAATTTTTGAAGATGCACCCATCGCTATCTACTTAGCCAATTTAGACGATAACAAGTTAGTGCGAGTCAATAAAACTTACTGCGAAATGCTGGGATATACCGCCGAAGAATTGCTGAGCAAAACATTTATAGAACTTGGGCACCCCGAAGATTATTCAAAAAACCTCGAAGTTGCTCATTATCTTGAGCGGGGAGAAACTAATAGCTATCAAATTGAAATCCGCCAGCTTGCCGCTACAGGTAAAATTGTTTGGGTAAACGTGACAGCTACTTTGATTCGAGACGCCGAAGGAAAAGCTATTTACAAATTAGGGATGATTGAAAATATAACTAACCGCAAAATTTCCGCCGCAGCACTCCAAGCTTCAGAATCTCAATTGAGAAAACAAGCAACCCAATTGCAAGAAGCCTACGAACAGCTACAACACGCTCAAATCCAATTAGTTCAATCCGAAAAAATGTCTAGCCTCGGTCAGATGGTGGCTGGCATCGCCCACGAAATAAACAATCCCGCAACTTTTATTAACGGCAATATTTCTCACACATACAACTATTTTCACGATTTAATAGAGCTATTGAATCTCTACCAGGAATGCTACCCGTCCCCAGTTGCTCAGATTTCTGAAAAAGTTAAGGACTTAGAGCTCGATTTCCTGAAGGAAGACTTGCCCAGGATGCTAAACTCCATGAGAGTAGGAATAGAAAGAATTAGTAAAATTGTGTTATCGCTGCGGAATTTTTCGCGACTGGATGAATCAGAAATGAAGTTGGTAGACCTTCATGAAGGAATTGACAGTACGCTGTTAATTTTGCAGCACCGATTGCATCATGGAAGTAAAAAAAGCCGGATTGAAATTATTAAAGAATACGGAAAAATCTCGAAGATTCACTGTTGTGCGGGGCAGTTAAACCAGGTATTTCTCAACATTATCAGCAATGCGATCGACGCTTTAGAAAGCCAACCGCAACCTCGGACGATCGTGATTCGCACCCTGATGAAAAAAGCTGACCTGAAAAGCCACAGTAAAAACCAGCTCAGTGATTGCGATCGCATTGTAATTTGCATCGCCGACAGTGGCCCGGGAATGAGCGAAGACGTTCGCAAGCGGCTATTTGACCCGTTCTTCACCACCAAGCCCGTAGGGGCTGGAACCGGCTTAGGATTATCCATCAGCCATCAGATTGTGGTAGAAAAACATAAGGGAAGCCTGCGGTGCATCTCAGCGCCCGGCCAGGGAGCGGAATTCTGGATTGAAATCCCCTGCTGAGCGATCGTCCATTAATCTAAAAGTTTAAATATCTAACTTTTAATTCCCAATTGCCGTCGGTGCTTGAGTTATCAGGGTTTTGAATTAACCGCACTCAGAGGCCGGAACAAATCGCACTCAGCGGTGTGCTAATCTGCTGCCCTTATTCGCTAGGCAATTATGCTGAAAAAACTACCTTTATCCTGGTCTCGCTACATTCCAGCCGGGTTGACGCTGGCTTTGGGTGTCGGACTGTCGGTTCTGGCATTCGCCTTGGTTTGGGACTGGGAAGACAAGCGCCGCGACTACGAAATGCAGCGTCGCATCGACGATATTTCGATCGGCATCGAACGCCAGCTCAACTCCGACTTCGATACTGTTCTAGCCCTCAGCGACTACATGAAAGCCTTCAGCGCCGTCGAGCGTTCCTCTTTTGCCCGGTTTGTCGCCCGGCCCCTATCCGTCCACCCCAGCCTGCAACTCCTGGCTTGGGCCCCCCGCGTCCCGAATTCGCAGCGGCGCAACTACGAAACCAAAGCTAGAACCGAAACAGAGCCCAGCTTCGAGATTACAGAGCGCGGCCCGCGAGGAGAACTCCGCAAGGCCCTCCAGCGTTCCGAATACTTCCCGGCGTTCTACGTCGAACCAACAGCCGGAAACGAGACAGTATTAGGCTTTGACCTCGCCTCCCACCCAAAAATCCGCGTCGCGCTCGATCGAGGGCGCGATACAGGGGAAATGATTATCACCAACTACATCGGCCTAACTCAGGGCAATTCCCCGGAACTGGGTCTTTTGGCCATAGTTCCGATTTACGAAAACAGCAGTAAACCCACTACCCTAGAATCGCGTCGCCAACTGCTACAAGGATTTGTTCTGGGCGTATTTCGAGGCAAAGATATTTTCCAAACCTCTTTAAAAGGACGCAATACCGACTACCTCAATATTTATCTCGTTAGCGAGGCTCCAGACAAGCAAGAAGCACCGTCGCTGTTACCCCAAACGGGCAACCCGGTTCTCAAAAATCTCCCTGCTGAGCCCCAAATTCAGCAATTTGCGGTGCAGTTCCAATCCGCGAGCCAACAAGTCCTTCCAGCATCAGCCACTGTTGACCGAGCCCTGATGCAAAACTGCCCGATTCTTGACAATCCAGGCCCGAACTATACAGCTTGCAGAAGGCGGCTGAAAATTAGCAGCCGCCAGTGGTCTATGTACGTGTCTGCAACGCCGGAAATTCGCAGGATTCGCAAGCACTGGCGCTCTTGGGGAACTCTGACGATGGGGATGCTGTGGACTCTGATTCCGGTGACATATATGCTGACATCTTTGAGCCGCACCGCCCAAATCGAAAAGCTAGCCCGAGAAAGAATTCGCCAAGCCGAACAGTTGCAGGCTGCTTACCTACAGTTGGAACTCGAACAAGCTAAATCCGAGCAACTGCTGCTGAACGTTTTGCCGGCAGCGATCGCCCTGCGTTTGAAGGACAATGAACACAATATCGCCGAAAGTTTTGCGGAAGTAACTGTGATGTTTGCCGACATTGTGGGGTTTACAGAGCTTTCGTCGAGAATTTCAGCGACGGCGGTGGTGGAAGTGCTTAACGATATTTTTTCGGCTTTTGACCACTTGGCCGATCGCCACGGTTTGGAGAAAATTAAGACTATTGGTGACGCTTACATGGTTGTCGGCGGTTTGCCGACGCCCCGAGAGGATCACGCCGAGGCGGTTGCGAACATGGCGATCGATATGCTGCACGAAATTAGGCTCCTGAGTTTAGAACATTCGGAACCTTTCAGCATTCGGATTGGGATTAGCAGTGGCCCTGTCGTTGCCGGCGTCATCGGCTTAAAAAAGTTTATTTATGACCTCTGGGGCGACACAGTAAATATTGCTTCGCGCATGGAATCCCACGGGATTACTGGCTGCATTCAAGTCACCACCGAAACCTACCAGCTATTAAAAGATAAATATACTTTTCAGAAGCGCGGCGCCATTCAAGTTAAGGGCAAGGGATACATGGTTACTTATTTGCTGACTGGGAAAAAAGATTATTGACCCCGCCCAAAAACGGATACAAGCATCCGATTCCCCGATCGACTAAGACTTTCGATCGCCAAGCTAAAATAGTGTAAGCTCCAGGTATTCTATCACCCCTGCACCAACTGAGAAAAAACTATGACGACGCTGCTAATTCAAACCGAAAGCGTCCCACTGACGGTCAATTTCCCTGCGATCCAATCTATGACTGTTGAACAGTTCTATGAATTCTGTCTAGTTAATCGCGATTTGAGAATTGAGCGTACAGCCAGTGGGGAAGTTATCATTATGTCACCCGCTTTTTCAGATACAGGCAATCGAAACGGTAAGATTGCCCTACAATTGGGGAACTGGGCAGAACAAGATGGCACGGGTGAAACGTTTGACTCCAGTGCCGGCTTTACCTTGCCGAATGGAGCAACCCGCTCCCCCGATGCCTCATGGATTAAACTAGAGCGTTGGAATGCCTTAACTGAAGAACAAAAAGCCTCATTCGCACCGATTTGTCCAGACTTTGTGATTGAATTGCGGTCTGCTAGTGACGCTCTCAAGGGATTGCAAAACAAGATGCAAGAATATATTGACAACGGTGTATCGCTAGGCTTTTTGCTCGATCGCAAAAACAGAAAAGTCTACATCTACCGTCCCGATCGCGAACCTGAAATCTTAGATAATCCTGAAACAGTCAGCGCAGATCCAGAGTTACCGGGATTTGTCTTGCGGATGGCAAAAATCTGGTGATTTAGATCGTTACACCATACTCAAAGACATCAATTCATCTGTCATTTCAAAATTAGCCGTCACGCTTTGCACGTCATCCAAATCTTCCAGTGCATCCATTAACTTAAGGAGCGATCGAGCTTTTTCAGGAGTGTCTATTTCCACTGTATTGCCCGGAATCCAGCGATTTTCCGACTGCAAAACTGCAAATTTTTTTTGTTTCACATGACACTCCCCGCTCTTTCATAGACGGGGATTCTTGGTTCATAGAGCCCTTATTTTTTAGCTCGAATCACTAAATCAATTAACTGTTATCGTCCCAGAGTTGTACCCCATTCGCTTGAGCCAGTTTATGAGCATTGGATTTGACATTTCCGGGCGTGAACGCACGGGGGAGTTTGCGATCTAGCTTAGACTTCAGTTTGTGCTTCAGTGGCTTCCGATACCGCATTCTAGATAGAAGTTGGCTAGGCTTGCTTTTGAGCTTGCTTTCTTTTGCTCAAAACAGCCCGTTGAATTGTCAGCAAAATTTTTCCCTCTTGTTCATTAATTTCACCGTCAGCCTCGATCATCTCAGTGCATCGCTTTAAAAGTGGTTCGGCAAAGTCGAGTTCGAGTTGTTCGAGTAAAATATCCAACTTGGGAGGCAATTTAGACTTATTTTTCACAGATTCAATCTCAGCTAAAGACTTGGGATTTAAATTGGCAGCTTGTAATTGGGGTAATAACTCATCCCATCGGGTGAATTTTTGGGTGGTATAGACGACATACACCAAAATCCAATCCATCACCGTTTCTTGTGCGATCGCTTTCTCTAAATATTGCTCACTTTCCGCTTGCAAGACTTCTCGTAAATCTTCGAGCTTGGTTTCGATTTTCGAGGAATCGAGATGCGCTTCATAAAACCGACAAGCACCGTATCCCAGCGCGTAAATCATTGTCGCACTGGCGCTAGCATTAATCACCGCACCCGCCAAGGGGATATTGCTGACCAGCGTAACTCCAGCTTCGATCGCTAAATTGCTCCCCAAGGATAAACCGAAAATAGCGACAACTTCTTTTTTGCGATCGCTCGATTGCAAATCCATTCCATAGGCGGCAGCTATTTGATAAACCAACTCGGCGGATAACGCCGTCATTGCCGCTAAATCCATACCAGCTAATGCCAAAGCTGCGCCCGGAACTAAACTGCTAACCAAGCCACTTCCTGCAGCTAGCAAGGCTTTTTCCACCATTAAGCGATGTGCGATTTCTTGAGGTTTCTCGTGAGGATATTGGCGCTGCAACTCTCGAACTTGCCCCTCGGCAGTCACTACATCAACTTTATCGATCGCACTGACTAACCAATCAATTTTGAAATTTTCAGTGAGTTTTTTCAGGATAGGACTCTGGGAAATCAAACCGAGGGCTGAATCCAAAAAATTGGGAAATTGGAGTGCTGCACTTCCGGCATTGCCTACCGCATTGCCTACCGCACTCGCGGTATTAACAACAATCTCACCTCCAGCACTGCTTGCTGCATTCCCCACCGCACTCGCGGTATTAACGATCGCACTTCCGGCATTGCCTACCGCATTCCCTACCGCACTCGCAGTATTAACAATCGCACTTCCGGCATTGCCTACCGCACTCGCGGTATTAACAACAATCGCATCTCCAGCACTGCCTACTGCATTCCCCACTGCACTCGCGCTATTAACAATCGCACTTCCAGCATTGCCTACCGCACTCGCGGTATTAACAACAATCGCATCTCCAGCACTTCCTGCTGCATTCCCTACCGCACTCGCGGTATTAACAATCGCAGTTCCGGCATTCCCTACCGCATTCCCTACCGCACTCGCCGTTGCAGAGACGGCTCCGAACACCGAACCGAACCAATTGGATTTATCCCCTGGTTCAGCCTGCACCTCCGATTTGGATCGATCCTTGGTTTCTGCTACTTCGGTTACTGAGAGAACTTCTTGTGAGTGGGTGCTGTCTCTTTTGCTTTCGTTGTTATCTAGCATGGCTTTACTTTGGGGTGACGTTTTCATTGCAGCTTTTTCAGCAATGCGTTGGATTTGACACTCCCCACTCGCGTACAGATAGGGATTCGTTTCCTGGTAATAGTGTAGCGCCATCGTCCCGCTGGCGAGTTCTCGTCTTTTGCAGTGCCAGCAGGACGCTCCCCATCCCTCATCTTTAAAGCATTAAACCATGACCGAAGACATCAATTCATCGGTCATTTCAAAATTAGCTGTCACGCTTTGCACATCATCCAAATCTTCCAGTGCATCCATTAACTTAAGGAGCGAGCGAGCTTTTTCAGGAGTGTCTATTTCCACTGTATTGCTTGGAATCCAGCGATTTTCCGACTGCAAAACTGCAAATTTTTTTTGTTTCAAAACATCAGCCAGTTGTTCCAAACGAGCCACACTTGTAAATACCTCTGCACCTTCAGTATCCTCATCAATTAATATCAAATCATAAGATTCCGCAGCCGCCTCTAGCGACGCTTCAAACAATTGTTCCTCATCAATCGGGCCGCGTACAGTACAAACTCCTTTGTGGTCGAACATCCAGCCCACACAACCAGTTTCGCCCAAGTTGCCGCCATTTTTAGTAAAAGCTTCTCGCAAGTCAGCCGCTGTGCGGTTGCGGTTGTCTGTCAGCGCTTCAATT
The DNA here is from genome assembly GCF_036701875.1 of Microcoleus sp. MON1_C5. NCBI lineage: Bacteria > Bacillati > Cyanobacteriota > Cyanophyceae > Oscillatoriales > Microcoleaceae > Microcoleus > Microcoleus sp. MON1_C5. The sequence goes on from NZ_JAUBRN010000017.1 coordinate 17,265, forward strand.
AGAATAGCAACCCCGCCAACGCCGTAACCTTCGTAGCGAATAGCTTCTAATTCGGAACTTCCCCCCGCTAAGCCGGCACCTTTGGCGATCGCCCTTTCTATGTTTTCATTAGGAATATCTGCCGCCTTGGCTTTTTCAATAGCCGTCCGCAGTTGAAAATTGCCAGCGGGATCGGGAACTCCGCTGCGGGCCGCGACAATAATTTCGCGAGATATTCGAGCAAAAACCTTGCCTTTAACCGCATCAACTCTAGCTTTTTGGCGTTTAATATTCGCCCACTTACTGTGTCCAGCCATACCGATTTGAGATTTGAGATTTAAAATTTGCGATCGAGATTAAACAATAACACCCAGATTCGCACAAATCCAATTAACGTAGGGTACACCTCGGCGCACCTTACACAAATAGCATAAAATGCGATTTTTCGCACGAATCTAACTTTAATTAAACCGGAGCACCGTTTCAGAGTCACTCAGGTGAGAAGTATCGCCATTAAGTGCGATCGACCATTCTCCCTCACCCCGCACCACTTTCACCAAACAGCACAAAGAAGCGTTAATTTCCGTTTCAACACAGCCAGCCAGCCCGATCGCAGTTCCTAAAACCGACGCACCGTGACCTACTAATAACATATCTTCGGGAAACTCAGCCGCGAGGCGTTTAGCAGTTTCCCCCGCCCTTTTGAAACAAGCTTCCCCAGTTTCGGGATAATTAGCAATACCGCCTTTGTAGGAAGCATCTATCCTGGGAAAACGCCTGCACAAAGCTTCAACGGACTCAGTTTCTGGCATTTCTGGCATCCATTCCGGATTCAGCCATTCGCACAGTCCCCACTCTAGTTTAATTGACAAATCGAGAGCTTCGGCCGCGTGATTTGCTGTTTGGACAGTTCGCAGAAAAGGGGAAGCAAAAATATGAGAAATTCCTTCACCTTTGAGGCGATTGGCTAGTTGTTTAGCTTGAACGTGACCGTCTTCGGAAAGGTGGGGGTCATAGGGGCGTTCTGCGGTGAGAAACCAGTCGGGGTTAACGAAGTCGATGCGGTTTCCGTGTCGTGCGATCCAGACTGTTTGTGGCATGAGTTGGTTTGAGTTTTGCTTCTAGGTGTAATATTATATCAAAGATGCTGATTTTTGCTCTTTATGAAATTCGAGTGGGATCAAAACAAGGCTGCGGTAAATTTGTCCAAGCATGGCATCTCATTTGAGGAAGCCAGAACGGTTTTTGACGATCCCCTCTACGTCGATTTCTACGATCCGGATCACTCTGATGAAGAAGATCGCTATATTATTGTTGGAGAGTCCCAGCAAGGTAATTTATTGATAGTGTCGTATACAGAAAGAGCAGATTTTATTCGTTTGATTAGCGCCAGGAAAGTAACACGAGTGGAGCGAGAAGTTTATGAAGAAGGATGAAACAGGGATGGACGATGATCTTCGGTCGGAATATGATTTGAGGAAGTTGAGTGTAAGAAGGGTAGGATCGGGACGAAAGACCTTTGGTGGTGTTAATATTCGTTTAGAACCGGATGTTGCAGAGATGTTTCCCGATTCTGAAGCAGTAAATGAAGCTCTACGGTTTTTGATTAGAATTACTAAAGAAAACGTGGTGTCGGAGAAATAAGCTTAAAGTCTTTGTAGCCACTTTCCCAAGGATAAATTAATTAGAAACTCCAAAATATAAGATTCATGTGTGGCTGAGTTATCTCAGTTACATAGTGTTTTAAATGCCAAGTTTGAGCTTCCCAATCAGAAGCAGAATAACGAGAACCCACCGGCCAGTGGCGAAGATAGGAATACTCATCTATTTTGCTAAGAGATAAAGCATCATTCTGCTTTCGGTTATAAATCGCCCTTCTCCCAACCCTGTTACAGTTATCTCTGCAAGGGAAAAGAGGTAGCCATAACATGAGTGCTGGTCTAATATAACCTTCCCTTGCTCTTCTATCTACACAAATCTGAGCGCCTAGTTTACTTTTACCTTTACCATAGCTAATGCTTTGAGAGCGAATTATTTCTTGCATACGGGTGTCAAATCTGAGAATATTCTCCCGATTATCTGCTGTTCGTCATCAATAAACTTCTTGAGTAGATTCCGAAACTCTCTGGGTGGATTCGGTATATTATCAGTGCTTTCTCTTGGATGATATGTAATTTATACTTATGAAATATGTTGAGTATCTACATCTTTCAGTTGTAAATTTAAGTGGTTCTCAGAAAGAACGATCGCAAATTGCAAAAACTGAAAAAATAGCCCGTGATATTTCCTGTCGGTAAAATTATCTCTGTGAAATTTTGGCGCAATTGCTATTAAGCGAACTGGTCGATCGTAATCCACGCGATCGGCAAAAGGTTTGTGTTCTAACAAAGCATCGTAATCACGGGTTAACTGCTGAACGACCTATCTATCTTCGCCGTTTTTCAACTCTAGCACAACTAACCGTTTATTCTCGTCCACCGCTATAATATCGCATCTTTGCTCGTTGACAGTGAATTGCCGCTTAATGACCGTCAAACCGAGCAAACTTTGCAAGTGAACTTCGACAAAATCCTCTAAGGCTTCTTCATTGGCAAATTCCCACCCCGACCCTGTTTTCCTCTATGCGGCGCTGCTTAGCATTTTGACAATTCTTAAAGTCTTTAACCAATTTTACCGCTAATGTCTGTAGTCCGCCGGGGGTTTAAATAAACCCCGATCGCCCTGACAGCTTCCCAGCCATCCCGCCACACAATCGCCTTTAAGTGGGAGCGCTATAATAGTAACTATTCCACACTCCCATCTGTTGACAAATCATTAAAAATATGCTCATCAGTGAAAGCGATCGCGCTACCATTCGCTCAGTCGTAGAACAGCAACTGCAAGCATTTCAAAAAGACGATGCTGCGCTCGCTTTTTCCTTCGCCAGTCCCGGAATTCAGCAGCAGTTTCGCACAGCCGAAAACTTTATGCACATGGTAAAAATTGCCTATGAAGCTGTCTACCGTCCGCGCTCGGTATTATTTGAAAACCTCGGCACTGTAGAAGGGATTCCCGCTCAGCCGGTGCTGTTGCTGGACTCGGAAGATATCCCCCTCAGAGCCATTTATCTCATGGAAAAACAGTTGGATAAGAGTTGGCGAATTAATGGCTGTTATTTGGTTTCCCTTCCCGAAGAATAAGTTATGCTTACTTTTCGGCTGAGCTTTTTTTGCTAATTCGCAGCATCTTATTACCGCTCTTTTGAAACTCATAAGGAGCCTCTTGAATTTCTACACTAAAACTTCTCTTTTTCAATTCGGTGACGATCGGGTTTAAGTGCTCGGATTCCTCCCCGCTAAAACTCTGCAATAGAGGGAAGACCCGGACTTCCTTCGCAACCCGACACATTTCTGTAATTGCTTCCAGATGAAATTCTTCCGAAAGCAGGTGAGAATAAGCAAATAAGAAATGGCTGCACAAAGCTAAATCGAATTGACCGTTCTCGAAAGGCAAAACTGGCAGCTCAGCAGTCATGTAGCGGCCTTCCTGCAAACCAGAGGGAAAATCTTCTAAAAATTCCTGCATCGCCTTCATTCGCACTTCGCCTAGCTGGTACGGCGATTCAAAATTGTTCCACAGATAGCCGTCTAGATTTGCCTTAACCCCATCAATGACAGTTTGATATGTTTCTTGGATGCGATCGCCAATTTCCACCCCAGTAAACTGATAAACTGGATCGCAAGAAATTACCTTTTTACCTTGGCGAGTCATTTCGGCATTGAAACTTGCCGGGCCGGCGGCACAATCAAGAATGTTTAGCTTGAGGTCACTTGAGGTCAAGCTAAACATTCCTATGTATTCATCCAAGCAGCGTCCCCAGGGAATTACTTGATCCAGTTTTAGTGACACTTGTCTTTGTCCTGCAGAGAGAATTATTTAACATTTTACCTCAAATCAGGGCGTTTTTTTTTATCCATTTCTTTGGCGGGTTGATTTGTATCCCGACTTATGTATAAAGAATTTTGCTCAAACGAGATCCTAATTCTGATAACAGTTGGCGGGCTTTACAGTTTCTTTACAAACAAGGTGCAAAATAGTTAAGTGCGATCGCACAATTTTTATGCTTCCACCTGTGGATTTTGCAGCGAAGCGAGGCTACACTGGACAGCAGGGAAAATAAACTAAAATCAACTAGCTAAATTGCTCTCGTTCATTGGCAGGCTGCAACCAGGGAAGAAAGATGAAACATACCATTCAAACCGCTACAAGTCTGAGTTTGTCAGCACTCCTGGTGCTATTGAGTTCGCTGCCCAGTATAGCTCAGTTGCCTGCCGTCAGAACTCCTGCAGGCACTCCTAACCCAAACAGGCCGAGAGTACCGCCGCCGCCTCTTCCGGGTTCGAGTTTGCCGGCGAGTGGCAATTCTGGTTCGCTGACACCAGAAGCAGCTTATACTTTAGGCCCGGGCGATCGCATTGCTTTAGATATCTTCGGCGTCCCTGAATTCAGCAAGGAATATCAAGTGTTAGTTGACGGGACGCTCAATTTGCCAATCATTCGCAGCGTCTCAATTCAAGGGTTGACGCTGCAACAAGCCGCTAACGTGATTACCCAGCGATACGAACCCTTCATCAATGTTCCCGTTGTTACCGTGACTGTGATCGTCGCTCGCCCCCTAAATATAGGTCTTGCGGGTGAAGTTACTCGCCCGGGTTCCTACAAGATTAATCCCACTAGAGAAGGAGGAGGAGTAAAATTCCCGACTTTGATGGAAATGCTGCAACTTGCACAAGGGGTGACATCAGCAGGAGATATGCGAAATGTCCAAATTCGCCGTCCCCGCAGAGGCGGGCCGGAGCAAGTTACTACTGTAGATTTGCAGGATTTTTTAGAGACGGGAAATTTGCGTCAAGACGTTACCATTCGAGATGGAGATACAATTTTTGTACCGACAGCAAGGGCCCTGAATACTCAAGAAGTTCGTCAAAGAGCCAGTGCTAATTTTTCCGCTGATATTACTAAACCAATTGGCGTGGTAATTGTCGGCGAGGTAAACAGGCCTGGGCCTTATACTATATCTGCTGCTGATTTGCGATCGACCAACCAACAAACAGAACTGAGTTTTGTATCTATCGAGCAACAGCAAGGAGCCGTTGTAGGTTTACCAACAATAACTAGAGCACTCAAAATTGCTGGTGGTATTACTACAGAAGCGGATATTCGCCGCGTACAAATCCGCCGCCGAATTAGAGGAGGTACTGAACAAACTATCATGGTAAATCTTTGGGATTTGCTGCAAAAAGGTGATGCTACCCAAGATGTTTTGCTGCAAGAAGGAGATAGCGTGATTATCCCGACAGCATCTACTGTAGACTTAGCTGAAGTTTCTCAAGTCGCAAATAGCAGTTTTTCTCCGAACGCGATTAGCATCAATATTGTAGGAGAAGTAATTAGGCCTGGGGCTTTGCTGGTGCGACCCAGTACATCCCTGCACCAAGCTTTGCTGACTGCAGGCAGTTTCAATCAATTGCGGGCTAAAAAAGACAAGGTAGAACTATTGCGTTTGAACCCCAACGGTACTGTTTCTCGCCGCACGATCGAGGTAGATTTTGCTCAAGGGTTGAATCCTAATAATAACCCAACTCTCCGCAACAGTGATGTGATTCTCGTAGCGCGATCGGGCTATACTAGGGTAGCAGACAATATCAGCACATTCTTGCAGCCGATCGCCGGAGTTGCAACTGGGATCAGCGCTGTTAGCGGCGTTTTTACTGGGTTTCAAGCAACTATCAACGCTTTTCAAAACTTATTTTTGGGAGGAGATTTCGAGCGGCGAAATCAGCTCAGACAGCTTCGCGAACAACGTCAAGACAGACAAGAGCAACGTGAAGACAGACTGCTAGAAAGAGAGCTACAACGTGAAGACAGACAGCGGCAAGCTGAAGACAGACTGCTGCAACTTGAAGACAGAAGACTGGATCTTGAAGACAGACAGCGGCAAATAAATCTTGAGAATCGGCGAATTCAGATCGAGGAGCAGCAACTTCTGCTCCAAAATCAGCTGCAGCAAATGCAGCCACAGCAAATTCAGCCAACTACTCCTTGATAAGACTCGGGCTTTGAAAGTTAGTCGCCCTCTTTATGAATCGGCGGTTGAAACCGCTGCATAGAGTCAAACTTTCGTCCGAGCAAAGGGGGACTAAGAAATAAAGGGGGTATTAAAACCGGATTTGCTATTACATGGCACATCCCAAATCTACGGCAAACATCCTAGGCGTTGCTGATTTACGGTATGAAACGTTAAATATGTGCGTCATAGAAACCAGTATCCATAAAGCTTTTGGATTTTAAAGTTATTTTTTTCATACCCTGATTAAGCAACACCAGTTTGAGATTACTTTATATTGTTTCCGGTTGCATCGGAATGATATAGAGAACACCGGGAGTGCCTAAGTCCCTACAATTAATGGGGGTAGGGACTTAGGCACTCGCGGTGTCCTGACTGTGAGTAATATTAATTCCGAGGCTAGCGGAGTTGATATCACTGAGTTGGCTGGGCGACAGTAATACGTTACTTTTGCGTAAGTCTTGTAATCCTAACAATTCGAGCCTTGAAAGGTATAAGTTGCTACATCAACAAAGGTAAAGGTTCGATTGACATTGTTCCCCTTTGTCGATGTCCCAAACTACATCAATCATGAAAAATTTTTGTATTGGGAAAAATTAATCAACCTTTTGCCTGCAACAACTGCGGCTGCAAAACCTGATTTAATTTGCCGCTGCGAAACCCCTCCAAATCCAAAGTCGCGTACACAAAACCAAACTCCTGAAACACCGCCACCAATGCAGGCAAATCCGTATTTAGCACAAACTCCTGAATTTCTTCTGCGGGTAACTCAATGCGCGCCGTATCTCCGTCCGATCGCACTCGCAAATTTTTCAGTCCCAACTGTCGCAAATACCGTTCGGCGCGCCCCACTCTTTGCAACTTTCCAACGGTGATTTCTTCGCCGTAAGGAAAGCGCGAACTCAGACAAGGTTGAGCAGGTTTGTCCCACCAAGGCAAATCCAATTCTTTTGCCAACTGCCGCACTTCAAATTTAGCGATTCCTACTTCTGCTAAGGGCGATCGCGCGCCGCGTTCCTTTGCCGCCTGAATCCCTGGACGGTAATCCTTTAAATCGTCAGCATTCACCCCATCCACCACATAAGGATAACCCTTTGCTAGTGCTAGCGGTTTCAAAGTATCGTGCAGTTCGCTTTTGCAGAAATAGCAGCGGTTAACCGGGTTGGAAGTGTAATTTGGATTTGCCATTTCCTGAGTTTCTACTTCCTGGTGGGCAATCCCAATTTCTGCTGCTTGAATGCGCGCATCTTCTAAATCTTCTGGCAGTAAAGATGGGGAAACTGCCGTCACTGCCAAAGCGCGATCGCCCAACACATCAAAAGCGATTTTTGCCACCAAAGTGCTGTCAATTCCGCCGGAGTAGGCAATCAAAGCCCGTTCCATTTGTGCGAAAATATCTTTTAATTGTTCTAGTTTTTCCACTAACATAATTTCACTTTTTATTACTGCTAAGCTATCGTAATCTAATTTACAGGGTGATTTCTCTTCAACATCTTTAGGACTTACGCACGATTGTTTAGAAACCGGTTTTTTTACGAAAAGACGCGTTGTAGACCGCAGATTCGGTAACAAACCCGGTTTCTCGGCCCCGATGCGTAAGTCCCGATCTTGTGGGGAGGGCAGAAAAGCCCGCCCAAAGGTACTATTTAAATACAGAACAGCTTATTCGGGATCAATTAAAAGTTTGAGTTTTAGTCGAGATTTCTGAGCTAGCGCCTCCTTGATATTTTAGCGTGATAATTTGATAGATATACTCAAACTTTTGAAAGTAGGGCAGGCGCGTTTTAAAACTCCCTACGGGAAAATATGGCGATCGCAATTGACAGCAGCAGCACCACATACAGCAAACCGTAGGCAGCATCTGTAATCAAACCTGCTAAGTAAGGAACTTGTCCGTAAACAGCATCGTTTCTCAAATTGAATCTAGCTAAATCCGGCAAAACGAGATAAAGTCCCATCATCAATTGTTCAAGACCTGGATTTTTAGTTAACTTACCCAAAGCCACTAAATCCCGCGTCGAATGTCCCATTAAATAAACGCCAAATGTCAGTAAAGTTGCCAGCAGCGAACTGCTAAAAACCCCAAATAAAATCCCGACACCAGCCATCAGACACAGCTCAAACCAGACAAACAACGAAGCGATTAAAATGCTTTCCAAAGGGAAAGGAATGCGGCTCAAACTCAGAATAACCAGATAGATAACAGTCATTGCTGCTACAAGCACCGCCAGCACCGCCGACAGCCCTAAGTGCTTGCCCACAATTAACTCAGCCCGACTTATCGGCTTAGCAACTAACAGATAAACAGTGCGCTTTTCAATTTCTTTGTTGACCAGTCCGGTAGCCACAAAAACTGTGGCAATTAGACCGAGAATGCTCATAGCAGCCAAACCGACATCTAAGATAATTTTCTTCTCGGTTGTCGCCGCCAATTCCGGTATCAACCGTACCGAGGCGCCCATCAACAGAGCAAAAATAATAATTAAGTAAAGGATGCGATCGCGAATTACTTCCCAAAATACATTGGTCGCGACTGTCAAGATTCTTCTCAAATTCATCTAGTTATTAACCCGCTGGAAACTTTCGCAATCAATACTTTAATATAAGGAAAAAGGAAGTTCGGCAACGCGCAGTGAATGGGGATTTAAGGGATTTAACGGATTGGATGTTGAAGGAAGAAGTCCGAGGTTCGAGGGAAGATTCTCCCCCATCTCCCACTCTCCCCATCTCCGCCTCTCGGGATCGGATACTCTCCCCATCTCCCCCTCTTCCCCTTTCTTCGGGAACACTCTCCTAACTGCCTGAGACAAGCTCAAACTTGACTGTCCCCCGCCGTTCCATCTTTTTTCTGTCCGGGTTGAGAGCGTTTGATGGCACCGCAGGTTACAGTCGCCCTATTGCCTATCTCGAACACCTCGCAAGATTTGGTAAACGAATATGTTTCCGGTCTAAAAACCAGCCCCAGCCAAATTGCCTCCATCTCTAACTGATAGCGGGAATCTCCTTGGACGATCGAAGTTTTGACATCCCACTTCGCATCTTCTGCGACTACCCCAGTTGTTTGTAAGGCTTGATTCCGCAGAAAAAACCGCTCGTTGTCCATATCTATTAACATTTGCTCTACCTGCGCCCACGGTTTTGTGCGGGCTTCATTTTGTAGGTATCTCTCCATTGCATTGAGGATAACAACTCCTCGGGAGCGATTAATAGTTGGCTGTTGAAATGTCACCACATAATCGCTTTGCCTCAAATCCTGGGATAAAACGCTCGGGTACTGTCGTATCCAACCTTGAATTAAAAAGTGAAAAGCAAACCAACAGGAAAACAGCAGGTGAACTAGAGTAATCATCAAAAACTGAGGGCGCACCAACGACCTGATACCTTCCCGTTTTGACTCGCTATTCCAAACCTCTATTGTAGCAAGAACTACTACTGCTATAATTGGGCCGGATATCCATGCTATTTCCTTCCTATCCGACGGCAATCTTACCAGCAACCACAATCCAATTAAAATGCTTGTCACCCACGGACTCAGACTTACTCCTTTAATCACAAAAGGTTGCTGACTGGTCAGCAAACCCATTGAAAGTGTAAAAAATAACCAGCTCATATCAAAAAGCAGAGTTCTCGTCCGCCAGTCAGTGACTGTCGCCACTGTCAGCAAAGCTAAAAAGATGCTGAGCAGTAAAGGAGTCTTCCAGTGGACAACTTTAGGCGGAATCATCGCCTTTTGGATTTTTTTATTGGTTTCCCAAAGGTTGTTTGTCAGTTTAGTGAGTTGCTGAGTGACATCCAAAAATTGCTTCATCATAAATTTCAGTAGACGCTTTGCAAAAACAACACGGTTAAAATAACGACATTGCTAACAGTGTGGGCGATTAAAATTCCCCCAAATTGGGTAGTTACTTGAAAAGTTCTTTTGGGAGCACGGCGGGTGAGGGTTGGCGGCCCTAAAAACTGAGGCTTGGAAGCTTTCTTATTGCCGGAAACCATGTTTTCTATGAATTCTAATCCCTGCCATTTAGCTATAAAAGTTACTGCTAATACTGAGAGTGCTATCAGAGTTATTGGAGCGTAAACATTATCCCCTCTGCCTAATAAAATATAACCGATAAGCTGTTCCCGTAAATCTTTGGTAAGAACGCTTTCAATGCCCAAGAAAACTAACCAGCCCACACAAGTGCAAGAGAGATTGAGGATGGCTGTATATTCAATGCTGGTTTTGGGGCCAAGTTTAAGTAGTTTTTGCAAAAACCACGATTCGATCGCGATCGCCAAAAACATAATTAAAATTTGCACCAAAACAGTCCGAAATGGGAAAACACTCGCAATCATAAGCTTTTAGGTATATCAGCCCGTGTTAAATTTTAATTGTACAGCACAAACGGAATAATCTTAACTGGAGGTTTGAGCACCTGATTGCGTTAGATCGATGCTTAAAAGATTGGGCGTTAGGAGTTATCGTATAATCTGTTGAGATCCGCCAAGAGAATGGAAAAATTAAACATTCAAGGCGCGCGATCGAATACCCACCCCGCTACAGACTCAAACAACTGCTGATTATGGTAAGGAATGGCATTGGTATTCGGACAGCCTCATCCCGGTCGGAACGCGCCGCGGGCCAGATTCACGTCTACGACGGCGCTGGTAAAGGCAAGTCTCAGGCAGCTTTGGGAGTAGTGTTGCGGTCGATCGGGCTGGGTATTAATTCTGACTCGCCCACGCGAGTCTTGTTGCTGCGCTTTCTCAAAGGCCCCGGCCGCTCCTACGACGAAGACGGGGCAATAGAAGCCTTGCAACGGGCATTTCCGCACTTGATCGACCAAGTGCGTACCGGCAGAGCCGAATATTTTGGGGCCGAAGCAATCACCCGCTTCGATCGCGCAGAAGCTCAGCGAGGCTGGGATATCGCCAAAGGAGCGATCGCCAGCGAACTTTATTCCGTGGTGGTACTAGACGAACTAAACCCCTTATTGGACTTGGGTTTGCTGCCAGTTGACGAAGTAGTCCAAACCCTCAAAAACAAACCCGAATATTTAGAAGTCATCGCCACAGGCCGAGCGGCCCCGGAAGCTTTGCTGGAGATTGCCGACTTACACTCAGAAATGAAGCCGCACTATCACCCCGCAGCGGCAGAGCATCATATTTCCGGTATCGAAATATACACTGGAGCGGGCAAAGGCAAGTCTACGAGCGCTTTGGGCAAAGCTTTGCAGGCAATAGGTAGGGGTATCAGTCAAGACCAATCTCACCGGGTGTTAATCGTGCAATGGCTCAAAGGTGGTACCGGTTATACCGAAGATGCGGCGATCGCAGCTTTGCGGCAAAGCTATCCACAGCTAGTAGACCACCAGCGGTGCGGCCGAGATGCTATAGTTTGGCGGGGGCAACAGCAAGAGCTAGACTGCATAGAAGCAGAACGCGGCTGGGAAATCGCCAAATGTGCGATCGCCAGCGGCTGGTATAAAACGATTATTCTCGACGAACTCAATCCCACAGTAGACTTAGAACTGCTGGCAGTAGAGCCGATCGTAGAAGCCCTGCTACGCAAGCCGCGGGATACAGAAATTATTATCACCGGGCGCTGCCACAAACCCCACGCTTACTTTGACTTGGCAAGCGTACACTCCGAGGTATACTGTCACAAACACTACGGCGATCGGGGCGTAGAACTAAAGCGGGGCGTAGACTTTTAAAGCCCGGAGCGGTACGCAGTTCAATCCGGGCCAGAATTATTAAATGACGGCCCTGCCTGGAAAACCGGAAATTGCCACAAAGCCTTGTTACCAAGTAACAAATCTCCCAATTTCCCTTGTCTTCCCGATCACCCAGATCTGCCTTTTTTAATCTTTAATTTCCTCCCCGGGACGCGATCCCCGACCGCCAATCCAAAGTGGAACATTAAGAATATGAGGCGCGTCTTATGGAGCGTGAGCACCTGAGACAGTGCACCAGGATTATTAAAGGGTGAAGACTTTGAAAATAAAAGCTTACAAGCAAAAAGTCCGCGAGGGAGAAAGTCTAGACAGGGTTAACGCCAGTAGGCTAGACTTGCGGCTGGCAAACAGGTTAAACTACAGCGGAATCCAAACATTCGGTGTTCTAGGCAGTGTCTGTAGTCGCACCAGCGATGACCAACAAGTAGAGGAGTGAAGCTTTATGACAACGTTAGATGACAATCCTAATCAACTAGATTTAAACCTTCCGGGACTAGGCCCGGATACAGTATTGGCCGGAGCCGGGGCGGATTTCGTTAGAACTTCCACCCTGGGCGGCAGCTTAATATTTGGCCAAGGCGATAACGATACTCTAGTTTCAGTTGGCCCGAACGATACCATATACGGCGGCGACGACGAAGATTCAATCAGATCTCAGCGCACTCCGGCTTTGCTGTTTGGCGACGCAGGCTTGGACACCATAGTCGCTGAAGCCCAGGCTACCATGGCCGGCGGTTTGGGAGAAGACTTCCTCCAAGGTACAGTCGAAGCTAACCTGATGTTTGGTAATCAGGGCGCAGATACGATGCTGGGAGGGGCCCAGAGAAGAGACTCCCTCTACGGCGGTAAGGACAATGACGCGATCGGCTTCTTCATCGCAGGCGGTGGCAACAACCTTTCTTTAGATGGTGCCTTGGGTATTGGCTTCGCTGGCAATGAAGGCAGCAACTACTTGCGGGGTGATTTGGGCGACGACTTGGTTGTAGGTATCAATGTAAGAGACAGTCTCTTTGGCGGTAGAGGCAACGACACCCTAAGAGGTGTCGCCAGCAACAGCTACCTGTCGGGCGATAATGACGACGACATCTTATTTATTACCAACACTACGCAAAGCAGCCCGTTTGATCCGAGGCCTATCACGATCGGCATTGAGAGAACCACCTTGATTGGCGGAGGCGGCAACGATTCTCTCTACGGCGCGATCGGCGAGTTTGGCGGTGGCAGAAACTTCTTTGAGGGCGGCGACGGTAACGACACGATCAACGTTTTTGCCACTTCGGATACCGCGTTGGGAGGTGCAGGCGACGACTTCATCGTGTCGGCGACGGTGTCTGCACTTTCGAGTGTAGGCGCCTCCAGTTCATTTGCAGGCTTCGCGGGTCGCAACTTGCTCGACGGTGGAGTGGGCAATGACACGATCGTCGCTGCCTTCTCCAGCGATACGATGATTGGCGGTGAAGGCAACGACAGCCTGAGCGGTACCTTTACTAATGCAGCCGCTGGAGATGGCAACGATACTATCGATGCTACCAAGGCCTTTTTTGGTAATGCTACTGGTACTGCTTTGATTACTCTCGAAGGCGGGCTGGGCAACGATCTGTTAATTGGCTACACCAATCCTACTACTGGCAGCAGCTTCACCGTCACCAACCTCATGAACGGTAGCGAGGGAAGTGACACCATCATCTTTGGCAGCCAGCGCGATCGCGTGATCGGCAACTTTGCGGGTAACGACTTCATCTCCTACGCTAGCGGCGTCACCTTTAGCGGCACAGTCGCCAACTTGATTACCGATACCTTAGGCAGCAACTACATTATTGGTGGCAACGGCACTGATGTCATCACTACCGGTGCTGGGGATGACATACTGTTCGGCGAGGTACAAAACGCAACAACATTCGGGGACGATACCTTAAATAGCGGCGGTGGGAACGACACGGTTCTGGGTAGCTTTGGTAAGGACTATTTGATCGGGGGCGACGGTAACGACTCTCTCGGCGGCGGGCCTGGTGCTGACACGCTGATTGGTGGCAGTGGCAATGACAGCTTCTACTACACCAACGAAGGCGAGGGCGTCACCCTCGGCACCACCCCCGGCAGCGCATTGGGTACTGAGCCAGACGCAATCGGAGATTTTGTTGTCGGTCAAGACAAGTTTATCTTGGCGTTAAACGGCTTCAACGGCTTGAAGGCAGTCGAAGCGAATCGACTTTCTTCGAGGTCGTTCTTGGTGCTTGAGAGCGGGACTTACACTGGCCAGTTTGGTCCAGCCGGGGCCGATCCCAACCAACCGTTCGTCTTTTATGAAAATCAAACCGGACGACTAGGATTTGATTCTAACGGTGCTGGTACTGTTGACCAAGGCATTACGCTGGCAATTCTGAATGGCAGACCGGGCATTACGGCTTCTGACATTACGCTGATTTAATTTGGGTAAAAGTGGGTGGGGTCGATTCTGAAACATCGCCCTACCAACTCTCAAAACTAATTCTGGTATGTTTAGAGCTGGGGATATCAATCCCTGGCTTTTTTATTGCAGCGATTTTTAGTCGAACAGGGTGCGTCAGGGAGCCTGAGATTCTTGGCATCGCGAGGTGTTTGCCTGATACTAATAGCCCCCCTCACGCATCCTACAAGTTTGGGCGATCAAAAAAAAGCCAGCAAACGATAGGTTTGCTGGATTGAGTAGGCAGGAAACTTGTAGCAAATACTGTTACTAAGCTTTGTCTACAATCTCTTTTGCTTTATCTTTGAGGTCTTCTTTCAGGTGAATTGCTGATGCTTCGTCCTGCTTGGCTTGACCTTCTAATTTATCTTTCTGATTGCCTGTAACTTCGCTAGCAGCTTCTTGGATTTTGCCTTCAATATTCTTCGCTGTTGCTTCGACTCTATTTTCAATGCTCATAATTTTATATTCTAACTCTACAACTACTAATATAGGATTTTAAAGTTGAGTCTGAATCCCTCTTTAGATAGATGTGTTATTACTTTTATTTCAAAGTTAAAGGCTCAATTGGTATTTCCACAAGTTTATTTCTAGAGGAAAAACCGGATTTAATGCCGATCGCAGATTTCGGCACTTTAAACTTTTTCGCCAACAGCATGATTAATTCTTGATTGGCTTTACCCTCAACAGGCGGCGACTTGAGATGTATTGTGAGGCTGCCGTCGGGTTGTTCTGCGATGCTTTGCTGTTTGGAATTCGGTTTAACTTTGACTGTGAAAATAGTCATACTTCGACTTTCTCTGAATGTTCGATCTTCGTTCCCAAAACTTTCAGGAATTCAGCCAGCCAGTTAGAATGTGCTGGCCACGCGGGGGCGGTGACTAAATTGCCATCGACTACGGCCTCGGTAACGGGAACTTCTGTATATTTGCCGCCGGCCCGGAGTACGTCGGGGCTGCAAGCGGGGTATGCGGTGCAGCGTTTGCCTTCGAGTACGCCGGCGGCGGTTAGAACCTGCAAGCCGTGACAAATAGATGCGATCGGCTTTTTGCTGTTGGCAAAGTAGCGGGTAATTTGCAGCACTTGTTCGTTGAGGCGGATGTATTCTGGGGCGCGCCCTCCCGGGATAATCAAAGCGTCGTAGTCTGCCGGGTTGATTTCGTCAAAAGTCGCGTTTAAAGTGAAGTTGTGACCGGGTTTTTCGCTGTAGGTTTGATCGCCTTCAAAGTCGTGAATTGCGGTGCGAATTGTTTGGCCGGCAGCTTTGTCCGGGCAGACGGCGTGGACGGTGTGACCTACCATTTGCAGTGCTTGGAAGGGAACCATTACTTCGTAGTCTTCTACAAAGTCGCCGACTAGCATTAATATTTTTTTTGCTGTCATGTTTCCTACTCCTGTTATTTTGATTTAATTAAATAGGATTTAAAAAAATGCGGGGCCGTTAAAAAGCCTGCCCCGCAAGCTATTCTGGAATCTAGAAACCGTTGCGTCCCCAAATGACCATTGAAATTGAGAAGGAGAACAGAACTAGCACCGAAACCCAACCGAGTGACAAAATATCCATAGCTATTTATTGAACAAACTGTACAAAGTGACTCCAAACCTTATGATAAGTCAATTTGAGCCATTTTTGAAATGAGGGCGCTGTGAAGGATTCGTCAAATTTTAGTGCGGCTGAACGGGTAGAATCTTTGAAGGCAGGGACTGTTGCTGGTTTGTCTTGTTTGCTTGGTTTTGGGGCGATCGCCCTTGGTAATAGCTTAATTCTAGCGGATAGGTTGGATTCTCTGGCGAGTTTGCAGGTAAGGGAAATTGACCTAAATTTTGCCTTCAGAGGGGCGATCGCACTTTTGGGCGGTTTTTTGTTCGGCGTGACTTACCGCTATGCGATTCGCCGAGATGTTAACCCGCAGCTTAAATCTGGTGCGGTGTTGGCTTTTGGGTTGGTGCGGGCTTTTGGACAATTGGATGCTGGATTGTTTTTTGAACCCGGGAAGATGCCCCCCCTACAGGAGTTATTGCCGTTTGCGGTTCGCGGTGCCGAGAGTGTGGTATTGTTTGCGATCGCGGGTTTGGTTTTGGATTGGGCGATCGGGCGATCGTGGATTAAGCCTTTCGATTCTTGAGTGCAAAATCTTGCAGCATTTTTAGGAACAGGCAAGATGCCTGTTCCACAAAAGTTAAATTTTCTTGTGGGGTGTTGCTCCTAGCCCGCCCAAAAAATACAATTTAGATGCGAAACAGCTTATTTTGCGCTAAACCAGCCCCTAAAGATTTAATACCTCAAATTCTGGATTGCCGTAAAGCATTTGCCTGTCTACCGCCGACAAAACTTTATTGTTAGCAGCATCAGAAACTAAACACTGACAAACTAGCTGCGCTACATCCGCCCGGTGAATAGTTCCAGCAACTAGACTATCTTCTGTTAAAATACCGTTGCCTGTTGCAGGTTCCGACTTGAGTCCGCCCGGACGAATCACTGTATAAATCATCCCGCTTGCTATCAAATGATTTTCGGCTTTTTCCTTTTCAATTAAAACCGGGCCCAAAGTTTCCAAAACTTGCGGTTGCAAAGCAGCGGCACTATTACCGCTGCCGATGGATGAAACTAAAATAAATTTTTGCACGCCTGCTTTGACAGCCGCATCAATCAAGTTTTTGTTGCCCAAATAATCGGCTCTTTCCCCATCTTTGGGCAAGCCGCCAATTGTGCTGATTACGGCATGAATTGGCTCACCGCCAGCCATTGCCACTTCCATAGCGGCAGCATCCAAAGCATCGCCAGTCACGACTTTGATGCCCATTCCTTCTAATTCGGTGCTGGTTGCGGGCGATCGCAAAAGTGCAGTTACTTGCATATTTTGTGCTATCAGACATTTCGCGATTTCTAAGCCGACTCCTCGACTAGCACCCGCTAAAAAAATGTGGGATTTCTCTGTCATATCAATTTTGATTTAAGGGGTTCACAAAGTGGTTTATTTGAATGTAGATTATACAACAATCCTCGGTCAATCGGTGAATGAGTTTTTTTATTTTACCGCAGAGGGCGCAGAGGGCGCAGAGGAAGAGAGGGGAATGATTCGCAATTACCTATTCCCAATTTCCAATTTACGTTAGATTTTTTTGCCCACCATTACTACCCAAGATTGAGCTTCGCGGGGTAAGCCGGGGGGGCGATAGTAGTGATTGACAATTGCAAATCCCGCTTGTTCTAAACAAGGCGCTAAAGTATGATATTCCCATCCGGCAGTATAGCGTTTTCCCGTCGGTCGCTCGTCGTATCCCTCCCAATTTCCCCGGCACATTGACATGACAATTGCACCGTTAACAACTAAGGCTTTGTGCAAATCTTGCAGCACTTTCACCATCTCGTCGCTGGGAACGTGAATCAGGGAAGCATTGGCAAAAATACCGTCAAATTCTGCTTTTGGCAAGTCTAGGTTCAGAAAAGATTGCTGCCAAACTTCGCATCCCGATAACTTCTTAGCTATTTCTACAAAAGCCGGAGTTGCATCTAAGCCTACAACTGTGTGTCCTTGGCTCTTGAACGCTACTAAATCTCGTCCCGGGCCGCATCCTATATCGAGAATTTTACCGGGATTGCGGGGCATAGCAGCCGTCAGTGCGTTGCGATTTTGGGATACGTCGTGATGCCAAGTTCCTTCTCGGAAAGATTCGGCAGTTAGCTGGTATTCTGCGATCGTAATTTCTTCGCGTTTGTCCACAATTTCCCCCTCTTGTATTATTTTAGATTTTAGATTTTAGATTTTAGATTGAAGAATGTTAACCTTAGAATAAGGGTTTATGGCTACAATCTAAGCACTTAAGGCTGAGGCATTTGCTACGTCAGAAACCCGGTTTCTCTCCCCCATGCGTAAGCGTGAAGTATAGATATTGGGTAGGGACACGGCACTGCCGTGTCCTACTCTATTTCATTCGATTGAAAACTACTATAATAGTTAAACAACCAGGGTTTTTTGTTCGGGTTTGGTAACTGCTGAATCAACTTCTAAGAGAGAACCTTCGGGGGATTCGATCGCAAATCCCGCATCTCGAATCATGTCCCAATCTTGATGGGCAGCTTGTCCGGGAGTTGTCAGATAATCGCCAACAAAGATAGAATTAGCGGGGTAGAGTCCGAGAGGTTGCAGCGATCGCAAATGCACCTCGCGTCCCCCAGCAATCCGAATTTCTTGGCTAGGAAGCAAAAATCGGAACAAACAGAGAATTCGCAAACATTGGCGGGGAGTTAACCTGTTCACATCTGCAAATGGCGTGCCGGGAATCGGAATGAAAAAGTTGACCGGCACGCTAGTAACGCCCAATTTGCGAAGCGAAAGCGCTAAATCGATCGCATCATCATCCGATTCGCCCATCCCTAAAATTCCGCCGGAACAAGTTGTGATTCCCGCTGCTTTTACGTGTTCGACGGTTTCCACCCGATCGCCAAAAGTGTGAGTGGTGCAAATGTCCGAGTGATATGATTCGGAAGTATTGAGATTGTGATTTACGCGATCGACTCCAGCTTTAGCCAAACGGTGAGTTTGTTCCTCGCTCAACAATCCCAAACAAGCACAAATTTTCAGGTTATGATTTGCCTTCACAGTCTCGACAGCATCTAAAACGCGATCGAAAGTAGATGCGCTGGGTTGACGGCCCGAAATCACCAAACAAAACGTACCTGCTTTTAAGTCTGCTGCGCGTTGGGCGGCATCCAGAATTTTCTCCTTAGCTAAAAGCGGATATTTCTCAATTTCCGCAGTCGAAATTTTTGACTGAGAACAATAATGGCAATCTTCAGGACAAAGACCGCTTTGAGCGTTTAACAAATAGTGCAGCCTGACTCGGTTTCCCCAGTAGTGGCGGCGCACCCGATAAGCTGCGTTTAGTTGTTCCAGCAAAACCTCATCCGGTGCGCGCAATACGGCTAAAGATTGCTCGCGAGAGATACATTTGCCCGCCAGCGCGTCGTCAGCCAAATCGTTCCAATTGGGTAAATTCATTACTAAAATTAAAGGGGTTACAGAGTATCCAAAACCTGACGAATTACCCGATAAATCGATTCTAGTTCATCAGGAGAAATGCAGTAGGGCGGCATCAAGTAAAGCGTGTTTCCCAAGGGGCGGAGCAAAAACCCCGCTTCGAGAAATCTGGCTTTCAATACAGGAGCGATGTCATTAAAATAACCGGAAACGCTTTCGGTTTTCACATCCATTGCTGCGATGGTGCCACAAGTCCGAATCCGTTCGAGTTTAGGATGATTTCTCAGCCATTGATTCAGGTATTGGCGGTGCAGTTTTTCCATACCTTGATACACATTTGGGTTTTGCTCCAAAAGCTCCAAGGATGCTACACTCACCGCACAAGCTAAGGGATTTCCGGTGTAAGAATGACTGTGAAAAAAAGCTTTGTCCGGTTCATCTCGCCAGAAAGCTTGATAAATATCCTCCGATGCCATTGTGACAGCAAGTGGCAAACAGCCGCCAGACAATCCTTTAGACAAACACAGGATATCCGGTGAAGTTGCAGATTTAAGCGAGGCAAACAGTTCGCCCGTGCGGCCAAAACCCGTCATTACTTCATCGTAAATCAACAATACATTAAACTGGCGAGCAAGTTGTGCGATATCCTGCAAAAACTCAGGGCGGCACATTCGCATTCCCCCGGCACCTTGCACCAAAGGTTCGATAAAAATTCCCGCATAGCCGCCCTGCTTTAACAAAAACTCCAATTTCTCTAAACTCGCCGCCTCCTTGGTTTCCACCTCCTCGTCGCCGTCAAAAGTCGCGGGAAAAGGAACAACATCCCCAGCAAACATTAAAGGTGCAAAAGATTCCCACCACAGCGAACTTCTGCCAGCAGACATCGCGCCCACAGTATCGCCGTGATAACCTCCCTCAAAACTAATAAAGCTAGTGCGGTTAGTTTCTCCGAGATTGCGCCAATATTGAAATGCCATTTTCAGAGCCACTTCAACAGCAGTCGAGCCGTTATCAGAAAAGAAAATCCGCGTTAAAGAAGCAGGCGTATGAGTTAGCAATTTACTCGCAAGTTTCTCGGCAGGTTCGTGAGTAAACCCCGCAAAGATTACGTGTTCTAATTTTTGGGCTTGTTCGTAAAGAGCCTCAGCGAGAACCGGATGGCTGTGCCCGTGAACAGTCACCCACCAACTAGAAATGCAGTCGAGAATTTGCCGCCCGTCTGCCAATTCCAGCACCGATCCTTTGCCGCGAATTACCTTCAGCGGCGGGGCAGCCGTTTTCATTTGCGTGAAGGGCTGCCAAATCGGTGAATTTGAATAATTATGTTCCTGATCCGCAGTCATTTTTACCAATCAAACTAATATTAAGTCGCCTTTTAATATAGCAATTTTCCCTCACTTATGAACTTTTTATTTTTTCTTCTTTCTTCTTCTCTTCCTTCGTGTCCTTAGCGTCTTCGCGGTTCGTTCAAAAAAAATCTAGTTTGGAGTTGAAGGCGGCTGCCCTGCAACGTCTGCCGCCAGATCGCGTATTCCCCAGCGATGGTTAAATTTGTCAGTTACAATTTTCGGCCTTTCAGCAAATAAGTCGTCATTGCTCCTTTGCCTTTAACATTAATTTTACCGCGCTTTTCCAACAAATACTTATCGCACAGCAGCTCATAAGTTGAGCTGCTAACTTGAATTTTACCCGGAAGCCCCTGAGATTCCATGCGGCTTGCTGTATTCACAGCATCTCCCCACAAATCGTAAATAAACTTTTTAGTACCGATGACACCTGCTACCACAGGCCCAGTATTAATGCCAATGCGGATATTGAGAGGTTTACCGCATTCGTCGCGGAATTTCATAATTTCTTGCTGCATTTCCAGCGCCATTTCGGCAATAGATTCGGCGTGATTTGTACAGGGAAGTGGCAAACCGCCTGCTACCATATAATTGTCGCCTATCGTCTTAATTTTTTCTAAGCCGTATTGTTCGCTCAAGCTATCGAAAGATGAAAATATTTTGTTAAGTAATTCTACTAATTGTTCAGGAGACGTGCGCGAAGATATTTCGGTAAAGCCCACAATATCAGCAAACAAAACCGTAACTTCGGCAAATCCGTCCGCAATATTTATATGGCCTTGTTTTAGGCGATCGGCAATCATTACTGGTAATATATTTAGTAATAAACGTTCCGACTTTTCTTGTTCAGCGCGCAATACTTCCTCAGCTTGTTTACGCTGTGCGATTTCCTTGTATACTCGGTGAAACATTTGATTGAATGCGACCATGAGTTCTCCCAACTCGTCATCGCGCTTGACAGACAGAGAGTAGAAATCAGGTTGTTCTCGATCTTTGCTCAAAGCGTCTCCGGCAGCGATCAAGTCATCGCGCAATCTCAAGAGAGGTGAAATTACTGTCACCCCTAAAAAAAACATAGTCACAGAAGTGACAAAGGCTGATATAATGATTACTAGAACGGCAATCCGCCCGATAAATGCGTAGAGTTCCGGTTGAACGGTGGAAGCATCGTGGCGAACAATTAAGATGTAATCGCCTCCAAAATGTCGCTCCGTCCAAGCAATATCGTAGCGCTGGCCATCGAAATTGTGACTGTGAACTATACGAGCTCTTTTTAGTTGCTTTAAACTGATTTCTGGGGTTTCGCCCAGTGTATATATTAGCTGACCGTTAGCTTGGTAAATAGATAGTCCTAACACTACTTGAGAATCCTTAATAATATTTTTTACTTCTTCTTGCAAGAAAGTGCGATCGGAAATATCTTGTTGGAGCAAAAACTCTAGGGAATCAACAGTCGCCCGAGATACCTGTTCCAGTTGACTTAAAAGTTCATTTTCTCGCCGAAAATAAGAGGGAACTAAAATAATTCCCTCTATGACAAGAATGCTAGCAAATACCCACAAAGCTATTTGCCTAGACAAGCGAGATTGGAAAAATTTTAAGAATGATAAAATCCGCGATCGCATAAAATTTACTATTTTGCCAATGGCTAATGTAGGACATAGGAAAATAAACCCGGTTTCTCGTAATAAATTTTTGGTTTGTCAACGAAGCAACCGCGCAGAAACCTGGTTCTCACATCCCCTTTGTAATTCCTGTAATTGTCAGCAGTCAAAAGCCAGCAGGCATTAACTGTTAGTTCTTGGCTAAGGGCTAACAACTAATGACTGATGACTCCGGACTAACTAGCAGACCCCTTCATAATATAATAAACAAATTAAACCGAAACTGCGCTGACTAGCCTGCCTGCAAGCAGATAAGTATTCATATCGCCCTTGCCTTTGATGTGGATAATTCCTCTGTCTTCAAACAGATACTTATTTTGCAAGAGATCGTAAGTTGATTGTGTGACTTGAATCGCCCCGGAAATTCCGTGGGATTCCATGCGAGATGCTGTATTGACGGCATCGCCCCAGAGGTCGTAAATAAATTTTTTAGTGCCAATAACCCCGGCAATGGCAGGCCCGGTATTGATGCCGATGCGAATGTTAATTCCTGCATGATGTTTGGCATTAAATTTTGCTAATTCCTCCTGCATATCTAAAGCCATTTCCGCAATGCTTTCGGCGTGGTTGGTGCTGGGATTTGGCAAACCTCCCACTACCATGTAAGCATCTCCAATTGTTTTGATTTTTTCCAAGCCGTACTTTTCCGTTAAACTATCGAAGGCTGAAAAAATTTCGTTGAGAAACTTGAGCAATTCTTCGGGAGATATTTGTGATGAAAGCACCGTAAAGCCCACGATATCTGCAAACAAAATCGTGACTTCTGCGAAGCCGTCAGCAATACTGCTTTGACCGTCTTTGAGCTTGGCAGCAATGGATTCGGGTAAAATATTGAGCAGCAGGCGATCGCTCTTTTCCTGTTCTTTTACCAATTCTACATTAGTTTCTTGCAATTGTGCCGTGCGTTCCCAGACGCGCTGTTCTAATTGTTTAGCATTTTGGCGCAACCTGCTGATAGCTAAACTTAATCCTGTGACCCCTAAAACTGAAAGTCCTACTAACAGTAAAAACAGGTTTTTAAGTTCACTTTGAGTATTTTGAGTGATGCTCTCTAGAGGTTGAGTAATTTCTAATATCCCCCGCACATCTCCCACTTGCCAATCAGTTTTAGGACTGTCGCGGTGAGTATTGTGACAGTTAACGCAGCTAGAAGTTAGAATATCTGCCTCGGCATATCGAAAGGCTGGCTTGCCGCGAAAATCCTCACGGCGAAAAAACTTTTGTGTAGGATTTTGCGTCAAATACTTAATAGCTTGCCGTTCAAAATCGTCTCGGACTCCGCCTTCTTCTCGTCGCCAGGGAAACGGGTAGTTGCTGTAGAGACGAAGTGATACTTCGGGATTTTTTTGGGTGATATTTTTGCCGAGTTCTATTAAGAAACTAGCCGGTACCGGAATTGTTACTTTTGTCGGGTTGTAGTCGTGGGTAAAGTTAATCGTGTTAGCAGTGTTGAGAGGATAAACAACATCCGAACTGTAAAGGGTGCGGGCTTCTTTAACAGCTTGGGCATAGAGGGTGGCATTTTGGAGGGCTTGCGATTCAATTAGGGTTGAGGAAAGAGAAGACATATTTGCCATCGCTACTCCTACACCTACACAAAATAAAATTGTTACCGCAAGCAGAATTCGCTTGTAAATTAATTGGCTGATGGCAGCCCGAATTCTAGAAATCAACTGGCGCATGGTATCCTCAAGCGTGAGGTTTAATCTTGATTGGAATTTAGGCACTACTAACATAACACTGCTTGTTCAGAGTGTTTTGCTGGCGTCAGGGGTAAAACCAGACTGGAGAGTGCAAGGGATGGTTAATTATTGCTTACCGCGAGTGTTTCGCTTATCCGTAACGAATACGCATAACTTGATAGTGATTTTCAGTTGAGTGAAGTACAGATGATCGAGTAAGGAGACGGCACTGCCGTGTCGCTAGTTCACGCATTTTTTGTTCTATTTCGGTTAGGATAACAATTGTAGTCTATGGTTGGCGATCGTGAATTCTGACTCTACTGTCTCACCTACTAAGAAGGAAATTTTTCCGGGAGAAGTTTTCGTCAATACTGCTGATTTTGATACCGGCATTCGGCGACTTTTACCTAAATATGACGAAATGCTGGATGTATTAGCAGGCTGCATTGCTAACACAAACCATCGCATTTTAGAACTCGGGTGCGGTACCGGGGAACTGACTGTAAAAGTTCTCAAACGCTACCCATCTGCGGAAATAGTTGCTGTCGATTACTCGCCGCGAATGCTTGATTTTGCCCGCACCAAAATAGAGTCGGCAGGATACGCAGCCCGGTGGACTGGCATAGAAATGGATTTTGGAGAATGGGCGAACAATCCAAATTTATCAGGTTTGGGCGATAAATTCAATGCTTGCATTTCCTCTCTGGCAATTCATCATCTTGAGGATGAGATGAAGTTGAAATTGTTTCAACGCATTCGCGAAAGTTTAAATGCTGGTGGCTGTTTTTGGAATGCCGATCCTCTTTTAGCAGAATCGGCAGCAATGAAAGATATTTATCAAGCGGCGCGAGAAGATTGGGCGCGAAATCAGGGCGAAACCTTAGCACAAATTCGCGCCAATGTGGGAACGAGTGTCTCTTACGGGTATTCTAATCCCGATCGCCTAGCTACACTTTCGGCACATTTGGAAATGCTGGTAAAAGCTAGATTTGACACTGTTGCAGTGCCTTGGAAATACTACGGTATGGCGGTGTTTGGGGGATTTGTTAATTGAGAAAAGCAGTCCTGGAGGCGGAACTTCTATATGTAGGGTGCGCCCCTGAGCACCTTACTGCTTAAAGAAAGATTGCAATTAGTATTTTATGTTACTAAGTTCTGCTTGAGAAAATATATAATATGAATTCCGGTTGCATTGGAATGATTAAACCGCAGAGTACGCAGAGAACGCAGAGGAAGAGAACAGAGAGAGGAATAATTCCGATGCTAACGGATTTGATATAATACTGCGAGCATAAAGGAAACAAAATGACTGCAACTGCGATTCAAAGTATTGACTGGGATGCTTTTTCTTCGGAACTCTCGGGAATCGAAATAATTAGCGATCGCGCGCAAGTTGTCAAGCTATCTCAAGACTATTATCACTTCAGTCCTGTTTTGCAACCTCTCTTAAGTGATAAAACAGGAGATTTAGTAGTGCGTCCCGCCAGCGAAGCCGAAGTTTTTCGGATTGCAGCAGCCTGCGTCAAATCCAAAATTCCGCTAACTGTTAGAGGTGCAGGAACGGGCAATTACGGGCAGTGCATTCCCCTCAAGGGCGGCGTCATTTTAGATACCAGCAAAATGAACAGTATCCGCTGGATAAAACCGGGTTTAGCTTGCGTAGAACCGGGGGTGAAAATGTCGGTTTTCGACAAACAAGCGCGAGAAACTGGTTGGGAATTGCGGATGGTTCCCTCAACCTATCGCACCGCAACTATTGGGGGATTTATTGGCGGCGGTAGCGGGGGAATTGGTTCGATAACTTACGGGCAATTGCGCGATCGGGGAAATCTTCATGCCGTTCGAGTCGTTACAATGGAAGACGAGCCCCGCGTCATCGAATTGCGCGGCGATGAAGTGCAAAAAGTCAATCACGCTTACGGCACAAATGGGATTATTACTGAGTTAGAAATTCCCCTCGCCCCTGCTTATCCTTGGGCGGAAATCATCGTCGCTTTTGACGATTTTATGACATCGGCAAACTTCGGTCAAGCTTTGGGCGATGCTGACGGAATTATCAAAAAACTAATTTGTGTTTGTGCTTGGCCGATTCCTGCTTATTTTGCTGCTTTTCGCGAGGAGATTCCTGAAGGTAAGCACTGCGCTTTGTTAATGGTAGCTGAATCTTGTCTGGAACCGCTGCAAGATTTGGTGCGCGAATATGGCGGCACAATTTGCTATCAAAAAAACGCGCAAGCAGCGAGCAAAGGTGCAGCCCTTGCTGAATTTACTTGGAATCATACAACTCTGCACGCTCGCAGCGCTGACCCGTCTCTGACTTATTTGCAGACGATTTTCCCCCCAGATAAAGGTTTGAAATTGATTGAGGAACTGTACAATTATTATGGCGATGAGGTGATGATGCACTTGGAGTTTTTGCGGATGAATGGCAAGGCGATCGCCGCAGCTTTGCAAATAGTTCGCTACACTACGGAATCACGGCTCAAGGAAATTATTCGCTATCACGAAGAGCAAGGTGCAATGATTGCTAATCCTCACACTTATATATTGGAAGATGGAGGGATGAAAAGTATTAATGTGGAACAGTTGCAGTTTAAAGAGTTGGTCGATCCTTACGGTTTGCTTAATCCGGGTAAAATGCGGGCGTGGTTGGAACGGGATTAAGGGCGATGGTTTTTAGATAAGATTCGGATCTTGAAATCGCTGCTAGACAAACTTCGTCCGCCTAAGCGCTGGCGCGCTGGCTTCGCCCATGCGGACTAAGAAATCAGTTTTCTATGCCGGAGGTTTTTAGTCAATAAAAACTAAATTCCTGACTGCGAACAAAACTTGTCAATTTAAGGGACGGGGGCGGTAATTTCTGCTGGTGCGATCGCCGGTGAAGGCACTGCTTGGTCTGGTGTTTGCAGCATAAGGCGCTGTTTGTTGCGAAATTCTGCGGCCGCATCGTTCAAATTTTGGCGCTGTTCGGTATTAAATTCTTCCATGCTGCGGCCGCCTCCCAATTTGGATCTGTGAATTAAATCAAATATTCCGCTTCCGCTGCTGCGGCCGGAAAAGGGGTCGGTATTGTCTTGAGTTTGAAAGTCTTGCAGCGGTTGGGCATTATTTAAACCGCTGGCTTGAGCGAAGCTTGCTTGAGGGGAGAACAGAGCACAGGATGCGATCGCGCTTGCAGCAATCCCCATCATCAATTTGCCCGATTTGGAAGTTTTGGTGTTCATAATTTATTAGTTGAACCTTCAAAAAAACAATTCTATCTAAAAAATATTCTGACTTGCGACTAAATATTATATTAATTCGCTGGGGCTAAGGACAGAGCAATGCCCATTGGTGTCAACTTAAGCTTTTAGTCCGCCAGTCCTGCAGATCACCCGACAGTCCGCCAGGGAATGAATTCCCTGTCTCATAGCTAAAGTCCTCTCAAAGAGGACTGAAGAACTCATTAGTCCTATCGCTTACCCGGTAGTCCGCCAGGGAATGAATTTCCTGTCTCATAGCTAAAGTCCTCTCAAAGAGGACTGAAGAACTCATTAGTCCTATGCAAGAGGACTTTGGCTTTGAGGCGAGGCTCTTGTTTCAACCCCTGACGGACTATCGGTTTTACCTTAAGTTGACACGACCAAAGGCATGGCGCCGTGTCCTAGAATTGACGGTGCAGGTGAAACGATCGCCCTAACTAAGCAAACCTTCGTCTCAGCAGCGGTTGAATGCTCAGCAGCGCTACCGCATCAAAGGCTAGCAATACTAACAGCGCTCCTCCAAAGGTAACATTACCCCAAGGAGCGTGCATCACGACACTGGCTAGTGACCAATCGCTGTGCAGGTACAGGTAGCGGATGGGTTCGATCGCGTAACTCAGAGGATTGAGAGTCACCACAACTTGCAGCCACTCTGGCATAAACGACAGCGGTGCGAGGGCTGTGCTGGCAAATAACAGCGGCAAGTTAGTAACAAAAATTACCGCAATTAATTCTACGTGGCCGGGGAGAGCGAAGGCTAAACCCAGACTCAAGCCTGTGACGCCCAAAACTAAGAGTAGGACAATTAGGGCGATCGCCCCCAGTCCGGCAATTCCGGGGAATCCCGCGCCCAAAAACGCTCCCGCTGTAACGATTGTGCCGGTTTGGATAAAGCTGAGGGTGACGATAAAAATAGCCGAAGCTAGGACGATCGAAAATCTGGAAGCCAGCGGCGCGACTAACAAGCGGTTGAGAAATCCGAACTCGCGATCGAACATAATCGGCAAACCAGCATTCAGCGCTCCTGCAAAGGCAGTAAAAACGATAACGCCAGCGCCGAGAAATTGCCCGTAATTCTGGCTTTCGCCGAACAAGCCTGCGGGAGCATTTTCAAACAGAGCTCCGAACAAAACCAACCACATCAGCGGCTGAATAATTCCTGCAACTAGCGTCGAGGGGCGGCGCTGCAATTGAATAAACAGGCGCTTGGTTAAGGCGAGAGTTTCTTGGATGAAGTCGCCCAGCAGGGAACTGGAAGTGTCAGCGGATGCCGTGGAGAGTGGCCGCTGCTGGTTGAGGTTGTTGGGGGATGTAACAGTACCGCTCATAATTGCTTGTTGTTGATTTTGACTGTTGTGATTATGTTTACAGGAAATATGTTGAAAGCGATTTTGGCAGGATGCTTTGATTATAGGCTATTTGGAGTTGAGAGGGCGGAGTAGCTGCTGCTATTGCTGTTCATCGAGTAGCTGGAATGAAAGGAGAAAATTGTAGTAAAATGGTTAAAGGCTACATATTAATTTAGTTTCGGAACTCTTAACAATATTTGAGGATAAATTGATGTCCTCAAGGGCGATCGCTACTTTGGTCAAAATCATGGAATCTTTGCCGAAAACTGTGAGAAATATAATTTTTAAACACCTGCAATAATTCCTTGGCAAATTTAAGATTACTTACTGTTTATGTGAATCCCGACAGTAAGTTATAAATTCCGGCTGAGATTGAAAGTCAACTGAAGCCCGGGGATAGATATACAGTTACTGTTACAGCATATAGCACTGTTTTTCAGAAGCTAAAAGTCGGTTTTGATTGGGAGGAGTTGCGGCGACGTAGAGACTCATTAGCACCCGATCCCAATCCGATGACAATCGATGAAATTTGTGAACTTGTCCGGGAAGTTCGTTGTGAAAAAAATTCTGAAAGAGAGTCACAGCTCTGAAACTCAATAATAATTGAAAAATAAACTCTTATGCCCTTTGGGCAGTATGTTATATAAAACAATCCTGGATGCAACATCACCACAGACGGGGGCGACCACGGGGGATGGCCGCTACAAAACGGTATATATAGAGGCTTTGCGTAAGTCCTATAATTGTCATCCTGAATGAGAGTGTTGCGATCTTCGTGAAGGGTTGCTCTGATAATGAAAATTTACCGTATTACAAGGACACGGCGGTGCCGTGTCCCTACAGATGCCGCTTTCCACCAGCCGGTATAATTTACGATCGCATCGCCTGTTTTTGCTCCGCCTTCAAATCGCGGTTGCTAGCAGCAGCCAACTCCGCATCCAACAGCGTCTTACCAGTCGCCGCCAAATACACATCATCCAAACTCGGCCGAGATTGAGCAATCCCAAAAGTAGGCAATCCCGCATCTTTCAAAGCTTGCTGAATAGTCACCAGCGCATCGCTTTGCGGTGTTACTACTAAATTGAGAGAATTTCCTTGAGCCGTGTTGACAATTACTTCCTGCACAAAAGGCAAAGATTGCATCAGAGTTTTAGCTTTTTCGGCTTCTTCCATCGGCGAAAACTCCCGAATCCGCAGAGTCACCCGATCGCCCCCAACCCGATTTTTCAACTCCTCCGGCGTGCCCTCAGCAATCACCGTACCCTTGTCAATAATCGCCACGCGATCGGCCAAAGCGTCAACTTCTTCGAGATAGTGACTCGTAATCAAAACCGTCGTACCTTCCTCCCGCAAGCGACGCAGGAAATCCCACACTACCACCCGGCTTTCAATATCGAGCCCGACAGTCGGTTCGTCTAACACCAAAACATCCGGCTGGTGAAGCAACCCAGCAGCTAAGTCGAGGCGTTTGCGGATACCGCCGGAATAAGTACCCGTCTTTTTATTTTGCCACTCCTCCAAACCGAGGAGTTTCACCATTTCGTCAATCCGCCCTTTAATCGTATTGCGCGGCAAATGGTAAAGCGCTGCTTGCAGTTGCAGGAGTTCCCGCCCCGTCAGCACCTTATCGAGAGCAACTTCTTGGGCGACGTAGCCGAGTTTTTGTCTGGCAATTCTCGGCTGGCTGACAGCAGAAATGCCAGACACTTCAATGCGTCCGCTATCGGGCGCACTCAAAGTACAAAGTACCCGCAGGGTTGTGGTTTTGCCTGCACCGTTGGGGCCTAGCAAACCAAATATTTCCCCCGGTTCTACCTTGAAGGAAACATCTTTAACGGCTTCTACAGTGCCGTAGCGTTTCTGAAGATTTTCAATTAAAACGGCGGGAGCCATATATTTTGGGGATGAACTGGTTGTTAATATTTTGACACTTCCGGGCCCAAATTGCCGGAATGGTCGATCGACTAATGCGACTGGCTGTGCTGGTAACGATCGCACACTCCTCCTCAACCGGAAACTGCTTATAGTTTTGGTTCTTAATATCAGTTTAAAAAATATCAACTTTCTAGCGGTTTTCAACCCTGATCTAGCAGTTCTCAATAAAGTGAGGTCTTCCCTATGCCCTATGCCCTATGCCCTCTGCCCTATATCAAGCGTGCACCTCATGTTACTGAGAAAGGCTATATTCATCAGTTTTCCCACTCTCCAATCTCCCCTCTCAAATCCAAAAAACTATGAGTTTTGAGTAAATTATAACTTTTCAGTTAGTAACTCAAAACTCACAAGTTTTCAACAAGTAGAGATGCACCCGAAACCTGTTATTTTATAATTATCTCTACCTATAGGCTGATGTGTAGCGAGATGTTGATAATTAACACACTGGTCAAACACATCACACTTTCGAGTCCACTATTAAACACAAAAAACTTCCCGAAGTGGCAAGTTATACTTGTAACGAGTTCTCCAAAGAATGTAACTGTATGCCCGTGTTCTCAACCCCGATAGTTATCAGTTATTACCAATGCTTTAATCGAAAATGGTATTAACTCCCCTAAAGGGAGTGGCTGCCAGGTCTTTAATCGACAATTTTTACCCAACCGCGGCGAACGTTGTACAGCAGTCGGTTGATGATGGCATACTCATCTTCATTCAGTGTTCTTTCTAAAAGTGCAGATCTGAGCTGTCTCCGGTCGTGGCGAGTCACGACGCTGGAGAACATGACCTGACCAAATAACTCTTCCAGTGTCATTTGGGATACTGACATGATAAACCTCCTAGTTGATTGAGACAGATAAAATTTTCACAGGCTGACTGTAATCCTATTATGCTCTTCGCGAGCGACTTCAAATGCGATCGAAAACATTGACACAGTGTGATTTTTTGGTTAAAAATCTGTGACCGAGACTTTGATGCCAAGTGACTTGGATCTCTTAAATTTGTGATGCTTGTCACTGAAGTCAGCAGGAAGAACTCAGAAGGAAGAGGGAAAAAGACCATCAAGCACGATCGCCAAATAATCGCTTCGCCGATCGCCCTCAAAAACTCTCCATCCCCTCCTCACCGCTTCTCAACCTTATTTTTCCCTATGCCAATTTTCCAGCTAATTGAGGCATCGGTCAATAGTCGCCACAACCGACTCGGCTAACTCTTTCAGCGCGTAACCCCCCTCCAAACCAAAGGCGATGCGGCGGGTGAGTTGCAGGCAGTATCCGGTGAAAGTACCGAAATCTGACGGAGCCAGAGTCATGCTCGCCAGCGGATCGGACGCAGTAGCGTCATAACCGGCGCTGACAATCAACAAATCCGGTTCAAAGTTTGACAAAAAAGGCACGACAAGAGATTCAAAGGCGCTCAGGTATTCAGCTATGCCACCGCCCGGATAGAGGGGAATGTTCAGCACGTTCTCGTAGGCACCGCGCTCCTCGGCATCTCCCGTTCCCGGATAGCACGGAGATTGGTGCAGGGAACAGTAGGCAATTTGCCGGCAGTTTTCCACCAAAGATTGAGTGCCGTTGCCGTGGTGCACGTCCCAGTCGAGGACGGCGACGCGGTTGATTCCCGGCTGTTCCAGGGCGTAGTGAGCAGCGATCGCAGCATTGGAAAACAAGCAAAAACCCATCGCGCGGGCGTTTTCGGCGTGGTGTCCCGGCGGCCTTGCCAGCACAAAAGCCGGTTCCCCCGCAGCCACCACTCGATCGACCCCATCGAGCCAAGCACTCGCCGCTAGCAGCGCTACGTCGTAACTTTCAGCAGAAATCGGCGTATCGCCGTCGAGGTAGCCGCCTCCCCGATGAGCCAAATGTTCGACCTCTTTGATGTATCTTTGCGAGTGAACTTTTTTGATAGCCGAGAACAGTGCTTTTTCGCGCTGCGCCACTGGGGTGGGCAGTTGCCACTCAATTTGAGCCGCCCAAGGAGCAGCCTTCAGAGCGTTGGCGATCGCCGTTAAACGTTCTGGTCGCTCTGGGTGAAGCATTCCAGTCTTGTGCAGCAAGAAATCTTCGGAGTAGATGACGGGTAGCATCGGCTGATTTTAGATTTTAGATTTTAGATTTTAGATTTTTAGTTTGCTTTAAGAAGGCCTTCGGTTTTGTGAAATTAAAATTGCGATCGGGCCACCCTTTTAATTTTTTATATAGCCCTCAAAAAAACTCACCAAAGCATGAAACCCGACCGCCTAAAAAAACCTTTCTAGCTTTTGCGAACCGCTGACAAAATCACCAACTGACAAATCATCAATTGTCCTTGTTTCGTCCCTTAATTTTTCTGGCAACTTTTCCATAAACTCAAAGGCAAATTGTGATATAATTTCAGGAGTAATTTGCAATATTTGGCAGCTCTACTGAATCCAAACCGATTTTATCGCATTTTTGAGATTTATAGCGGTCAAATTTAAATTTTTAACGGAGTTTTTCAACCTATGAGCACCTCTGAGTCGCGGATAATCCCGACGGATCTGGGTAATGAGATGTCCCGATCGTACTTGGAATACGCCATGAGCGTAATTGTCGGTCGGGCGCTACCAGATGCCAGGGACGGTCTCAAGCCCGTTCACCGACGCATTCTCTACGCCATGAACGAATTGGGCTTGACTCCCGATAGACCTTTCCGCAAATGCGCCCGCGTCGTGGGGGAGGTGCTGGGCAAGTATCACCCGCACGGAGATACAGCGGTTTACGACGCCCTGGTGCGGATGGCTCAGGATTTCTCCATGCGGGAACGCCTGATCAACGGCCACGGCAACTTCGGCTCCGTTGACAACGACCCGCCCGCTGCCATGCGGTACACCGAATGTCGCCTCACAGCTTTGACGAGCGACTCCATGCTGCGCGACATCGACTCGGAAACAGTTGATTTCGGCGACAACTTCGACGGTTCCCAGCAAGAACCCCTCGTACTCCCGGCACGCATTCCCCAAATTTTGCTCAACGGTTCCTCCGGGATTGCTGTGGGGATGGCAACCAACATTCCGCCGCACAATTTAGGCGAAATAATTGACGGTTTAGTAGCACTAATTCACAATCCAGCAATTACCGACCTGGAATTGATGCAGTACATCCCCGGCCCGGACTTTCCCACCGGAGGGCAAATTCTGGGGAGATCCGGCATTCGCGATGCTTACACCACCGGTCGCGGTTCGATTACAATGCGCGGAGTCGCCGGCATTGAAACCATTGAACATCCGGGCCGCCCCGACAAAGAAGCAATTATTATCACCGAATTGCCTTACCAAACAAACAAGGCAGCGCTAATTGAGAAAATTGCCGAACTTGTCAACGACAAAAGATTAGATGGAATTTCCGACATTCGCGACGAAAGCGATAGAGACGGAATGCGGATCGTGATCGAACTTAAGCGCGACGCCTATCCCCGCGTCGTTCTTAACAACCTCTATAAACAAACACCACTCCAAGCCAACTTTGGAGCCAATATGTTAGCGCTAGTAAACGGGGAACCCCAACTACTTACGCTCTCCCAATTCCTCAATGTCTTCCTAGATTTCCGTATTGAGACAATTACTCGCCGGACTCAATACGAACTCCGGAAAGCAGAAGAACGCGACCACCTTCTGCAAGGCTTATTAATTGCCCTAGACAACTTAGATGCAATTATTCACCTAATTCGCGCCGCTGCCGACTCCGCCGCAGCGAAACAAGAATTGATGGATAATTACGGTCTTTCCGAACAGCAATCCGATGCAATTCTGCAAATGCAGCTCAGGCGTTTGACAGCATTAGAAGCGCAAAAAATTCAGCAAGAACACGAAGAACTGCGAGCTAAAATCTCCGATTTGGAAGATATCTTAGCGCGCCGGGAACGCATCTTAGAAATCGCCGAATTTGAAGCAGTCGAAATCCAAACCAAAATCGCCACTCCTAGACGCAGCGTCATCGAACACGCCGAAGGAGAAATCGATGAAAGAGATTTAATTGCCAACGAACAAGCAATTATTCTGATTACAGAGCAAGGCTACATCAAGCGGATGCCTGTCAGCACTTTCGAGGCCCAAAGTCGGGCTACTCGCGGCAAAGCAGGCGCGAAAATGAAAGAAGACGACGGAGTAGAACATTTCCTTTCCTGCTGCGATCACGATAGCGTTTTGTTCTTCAGCGACAGGGGCGTAGTTTACTCTGTCAAAGCTTATCAAATCCCCGTCTGTTCGCGGACGGCCCGCGGCACTCCTGTGGTGCAACTGCTGCCGATTCCTATAGAAGAAAAAATCACTTCTATGGTGTCAGTGACAGAATTCACCAGCGAAGAATACTTGGTAATGTTGACTCGCGGCGGCTACATCAAGAAAACCGCACTTTCCGCTTTTGGCAACATCCGTACTAATGGATTAATCGCGATTTCTCTAGAAGAAGGCGACCAACTGCGCTGGGTGCGGAGAGCAAAAGTGGGCGACAGCATCATCATCGGCACGCGCCAAGGGATGGCAATTCATTTCCGCACCAATCACGAACAGTTGCGCCCTGTCGGCCGCGCGACGCGGGGTGTAAAATCGATGAAATTGCGATCGGGCGATGAGTTGATCAGCATGGACATATTGCCCAGTTCAATTGTTGCCGAGATTGCTGAATTGGAAACTGAAGATTCGGAATTCGAGGGAGCTAATATTGCTCAATTAGAAACGGGCGACTCGGAATTTGAAGGGGCAGAAATTGCTGAATTGGAAACGGAAGATTCGGAATTGGAAGATGAAGAATTAGAATTGCAAGCCGAGGAAATTGAAGGCGAAGATGCTGAAGAAATTTCGACAGTTAGCAGCGAAGTTCCTTCCGTGTTGGTAATCACCACCAACGGCTATGGTAAGCGGGTTCCAGTTTCTCAATTCCGCCTACAAAGACGGGCGGGCAAGGGATTGACGGCTACTAAATTTAAGTCGAAAAAGGGTAAGGATCAGGTAGCTGCGCTGCGAATTGTCAATGAAGATGACGAGTTGATGATCATTACCAACCGAGGTATTATTATCCGTCAGGCTGTGAGTGCAATTTCCACACAATCGCGAACTGCAACGGGCGTGCGGGTGCAGCGGTTGGATGAGGATGATTCGATCGTAGCTGTGGCTTTAGTGCCGCCTGCGGGTGAAGAATCGGCCGAAGAATCGGAATCTGAGGAAGTGGCAGAATAGTCATAGGTTAATAGTTTGTAAGGTACGCGCTGCGTACCTTACTGCTGAATGGTAAAAATGCGATCGTCTATTCCCGGTTTCTGCTTCCAAGACTGGTCAACATTTAATACTAATTATGAAAAAATACCTCTAGGGACACGGCATTGCCGTGTCCTTAATGCGATCGTTGACAATCGATCCAATAATTGCTATAGCATAAGAGAATCAAAAAGTTAATAGCAAAAGTCTGTAAAAATGCCTTATTTAACAGCAGAAAACGACATCAAAGCACTCATCGCTAAATTTGCCCAAGCTAAAGTCCTGTGGGTTGACACAGAAATAGCAGACTATAAATCCAACCCCAGATTATCTCTGATTCAGGTGTTAGCTGACTCCACAGATTCGAGTGGAGATGGCACTTTTCTACTAGATGTCTTGGATAAACCTGAATTGGCAAAAGATTTTATCAACCAAATCATGGTCAATCCAGATATTGAAAAAGTTTTGCACAACGCCAGCTATGACATCAGATTTCTAGGCAATGACGATGCTCAAAATGTCACTTGCACATTGAAAATGGCGAGACAGATTCCTTATTACATCCTGCCATTACCCAACCGACAACTCAAAACTTTAATAGAAACACTTTGCGACATTGCTTATGTTGATAAAACAGAACAAAGCGGCGATTGGGGCCAGCGTCCCCTGACCCAGAAGCAGCTAGAATATGCCAAGATGGACGCGGTTTATTTAGCTGGAGTGCATCGCCGCCTGCTAGAAATCCTTGCCCAATGTTACCCCGAACCCGCAACGGAAAATTTGACAGCATTGGGCGAAAAATATCAGGAAATAGAATCTCAGTGGAAGCCGCTAGACTCAGAAATTGCTGAAGTCAAAGAACGATTTAAAGCGGGGATGATGGCGCAAAAGCTCAAAGATAGTTCTTATTTTGAGCTTTCCCGTTCGATAGCTATGAAAGTAGATTTTCTCACCCTGGCAAGACTGACGCAAACTGAGGGAATTGAGTTAAATTTTCCGGTGACGCTGACGAAAGAAATTCAAAAACAGTTAGGCAAACTCATCGATCATCCATCTTTGGAAGTGGAGGATATTGCTAGTTCGCGGTTGAATTCTAATGTACAGCAGCGGCGAAAATCTACTAAGAAAATTGCGCCGGAACCGGAGAGTGAGGATTTAACAGCCTTGGGGGAAAGGTACAAAGAAATTTTGCCCGAATGGAAGTTGCGGGATTCTGAAGTTGAGCACCTGAAAGAGCGCATTAAAAAAGCAATGTTGGTGCAAAATCAGGAAAATACTCCCCATTTTAAGTTATCCAGTTCCTCGATTTTGAAGGTAGATTTTGCTAAATTGGCAAAACTTGCGCTATCTGTGGGAGTTGAGTTAGATTTTATGGTGACGCTGACTCAATACATCCAAAAGCGGTTAGGGGAAGCGATTAACAAAATTGATGTGCAAATTGAGTATATTACGAGTTGGCGGATGACGGCTAAGACTATGGAAGAGGAAGATGATGATGAAATCCCTTTTTAACTACTAAAATATCACGTTTCCTCTCATTTTTCTGTGTGATCAGAGGCCTGGAAGCGTGAGAAAGAGGTCTACAAAAAAGACACAATCAGGGTTGCAGCCTGTATACCCTGTTGATAAAAGCGATGTTTATTACGAGTTAAATTCATTAACTATTGTACAGATTCAGAATATTTATCCACATAATTCACCCACTGCTCTCCATCTTGCGCCAACGCCAAAGGTACTCCGTCTGCGGTATTTTTTGCTTTGTTCTTTAGGCGGAACTTCCCGGCTTTGGGACAGGGCGGTGTCATTCTCAGAAAAACCAGGATTTTGTAGGGGCAATGCTAAGAGTGCGCGCCCAGGCCCAGACACGATAAATTGGGCATTTCAGCGATCGGGGCAACCACGGGGGGTTTGCCCCTACAAGAGAATGAAACAGCCCTGCCTTCTAGGGGCGGCCTCAGTTATTCAGATTTCAGAGATGCCATATCAATTACAAAGCGATATTTCACATCGGACTTGAGCACTCGCTCGTAGGCTTCGTTGACCTTCTGGATGGGGATGACTTCGACATCGGCAGTGATGTTATGTTCGCCGCAAAAGTCGAGCATCTCCTGGGTTTCCGCGATGCCGCCGATGTTAGAGCCGGAGAGACTGCGGCGGCCCATGATCAGGCTGAATGCCGCGACCTCCAGAGGCTTCTCAGGTGCGCCGACAAGGGTGATGTTGCCGTCGCGGTGGAGCAGGTTGAGATAGGCGTTGATGTCGTGTTTGGCGGAGACGGTATCGAGAATGAAATCGAAGCTGCCAGCGTGCTGCTGCATTTCGTCAGCATTACGGGAAACGACCACTTCGTCAGCACCGAGGCGGAGCGCGTCTTCCGTCTTGTCGGGCGAGGTGGTGAAGACGACGACGTGGGCACCGAACGCACGGGCGAACTTCACGCCCATGTGACCCAGCCCGCCAAGACCGACTACGCCGACCTTCTTGCCCTTAGTGACGCCCCAGTGGCGCAGGGGCGAGTAGGTGGTGATCCCGGCGCAGAGGAGCGGCGCAACCCCGGCGAGATCGAGGTTATCTGGAACGCGCAGAACGAAGCGTTCATCGACGACGACGCTATCGGAGTAGCCACCATAGGTGACTGGAGCAGTCTTGTGCTTGTCTGGGGAGTTGTAGGTGAAGATCACATTTTGGCAAAACTGCTCAAAGCCAGCTTTGCAATGGGGACAGGTACCATCCGAATCGACCATACAGCCGATCCCCGCGAGGTCGCCGGGCTTGTACTTCGTCACTGCTGAACCAACTTGAGTGACCCGTCCGACGATCTCATGACCGGGGACGATCGGGTAGGTAGTAGACATGAAGTCGCTCCACTCATTACGCACCGAATGGACATCGGAGTGACAGATGCCGCAGAAGAGAATTTCGATCTGAAGGTCATGTTCGGTTGGATCGCGCCGTGCGATCGTGTCGGATGCCAATGGTGATGTTGCACTAGCAGCGGAATAAGCTTTTGTGTTGTACATGAATTAATGCTCCTAAATAGTACGTGTGCTAGAAGTTTCCATCCGTAGACGTGGAAAGCGCCTCGTGGTCTTTGATCTCTTGCAGACGGGCCTCC
The DNA here is from genome assembly GCF_036701875.1 of Microcoleus sp. MON1_C5. Lineage (NCBI taxonomy): Bacteria > Bacillati > Cyanobacteriota > Cyanophyceae > Oscillatoriales > Microcoleaceae > Microcoleus > Microcoleus sp. MON1_C5. Next base: position 56,043 of record NZ_JAUBRN010000017.1, read on the forward strand.
AGGGCCGGCTTAATCATCGTGACGGCATCGCTGCCCGCGTGAAACTGCTTCGGCGGGTTCTCCATTCCAGCAATCTTGACCAGAGCATCACCCAACTTCGCCGGGTCGCCCTGTTGTGTGCCGTTGTAGGTTGACCACGTCTCTTGAACACTGCCCTTGGCCGCGTAGTCTTCAATAGTCTGACTGGTCCATTTGGCGTTCTGCGCGTCCAGCAGTTCCGTACGGAAGAAGCCCGGTTCGACGAGCGTGATCTTGATGCCGAAGCGCTCGACCTCGGCCGCGACCGACAGCGAAAGACCTTCGACCGCGAACTTTGATGCGGCGTAGGCGGCGCAGTGCTCGAATCCGATTACGCCCGCCATCGAGCTGATATTGATGATGTGGCCCGACCGCTGCTGACGCATGATCGGCAGCACGGCTCGCATGACGTACACCACGCCGTAGAAGTTTGTAGACATTTGGCTTTCGATGTCGGCGGTGGTCATCTCTTCAAAATTACCCAGCAGGCTGTAGCCCGCGTTGTTAACCAAAATGTCGATGCGACCGAACTGTTTCACCGCCTCACCGACGGCCGTTTTCGCCTGTACCTCGTCGGCAACGTCCAACTGGACAAACGCAAGCTTCTCGCTTGCAACATCGCGCAAGGCATGGCGCACTTTGTCGAGGTTTCTTCCGGTCGCGACGACACGGTCACCTGCTTGTAATGCCGCCTTAGCAATTCCGGTACCGATACCGCTACCAGCGCCTGTGATGAACCAAGCTTTGTTCATAGTCATATCCTCTCAATTACGATGATGCCGTTGCTAATTGACTGAACCATTAGGACGATATAAAGATCCCTACAGCAGGGCCAGGAGTCCAATCACATCTCCAACTTCATAAATCTGTGGCTCAGAGACATTGACAGAAAGCATTAAGGTCAACCTTCGTATTGTTCGTCGCTGACCTTTTCCATCCAGTCCACGGGCTCGCCGTCGAGTACCTCCTGAGTAGCGATATGAGTCATCGCCGCTGGCGGTGAAGGTGACGATGGCGACAATGCTTTGTTGTCGTGCGTTTAGGGTTCGATCGGGTTGGCGACGAACATCACTACACCGTTTGACCGCCATCAATGACCAGCGCGTGCCCGATCGCGAAGGAGGACGCATCCGAACACAGCCAGACGACGGCATTGGCGATCTCTTCGGGCTGGCCCATCCTGCCAATTGGCTCCTGCGAGATCACTTGTTCTCGTCCTTCGGAAGTGCCGCCGCTGAAGCGATCCATCATCGGGGTGTCGATGATTCCGGGACACACAGCGTTGATACGAATGTTCTGCGCGGCGTAGTCGAGTGCCGCCCCCTTGGTCAGTCCGACCACGCCGTGCTTTGCAGCCACGTAAGCAGCTTGACCTTTGAAGCCTTTGACTCCAGCACCTGAAGAGGTATTCACGATCGCGCCGCTGCCTTGCTTGAGCATCAGCGGGATTTCGTGCTTCAGGCACAGGAACACGCCGCGCAGGTTGATGTTGACGATGCGGTCCCACTCCTCCTCTGTAAGGTCGGCTGTCGCCGCTATCTTCTGTTCCACGCCGGCGTTGTTGAAGGCAAAGTCCAGTCGCCCGAAGGTCTCAATCGTCTTATCCAGCGCTGCCTTCACGTCCTCGGCTCGCGTCACGTCGCACCTGACGGCGATCGCCCGCCTGCCGAGTTCCTCGATCGTGTGAGCTGTTTCTTGATTGCCCTGTTCTGAGATGTCAGCGACCACCACGTTAGCGCCCTCACGGGCAAACGCCAGCGCTGTAGCTCGACCGATGCCGTTCGCTGCTCCGGTCACAAACGCAACTTTTCCTGTGTAGTTTTCATTCTTTTTCATCGTCATTATTTTTTCCTTATCAATAGGGATGAATTTTTTAAGAAGCAAGGTTAGCTTTGATGGCATTTTGGTTGTCACTCAGCAGGTTTCTTGCCCAATCAAAACTGAGTTTTCTCTTGTATAAAAATCCAGACGTTTGCAATTCGCCGGAATCGTTTTTCATTGCTTTAGCTTCATTCTAAGAATCCTCAAGGGCAAGCAATAGAACGATCGTCTAAGATTGTTGTACAATCCTGCAAACTTAGACATGAACGCTGCCAAAACGAGTTAAAAGTCCGCTAGGTCGTTAATGAACGACCAGCAGGCTCTTCGCGAGGCAGACAGAGCACAAGCCCACAGAGACGAACTGACCCAGCGGATTGCACAGGCGATACGTCATGATGGGACAATTGAGCCGCTGAAGGGATTGCACTTCAATCGCACCTCCTCACGGTCAGAATCCATTCATAGTGTCTCTATTCCTGCCTTTTGTGTCATTGCTGAGGGCAGCAAAAAAGTCCTTCTGGGCAACGATCGCTATCAGTACGACCCGATGCATTATCTGCTTGCTACGATCGAACGGCCGATTGTCAGCCAAATTCTTGAAGGGTTCAAAGCGCAACCGTACCTTAGCCTTCGCCTCGATCTCGACCCCACACTTGTCGGTTTACTCATGGTTGAGGCGGGCGATCCCTCACCACAAAGGGGTGCCAAGGTAAAAGCGATTGACGTGAGTTTATTGGATGTGCCTCTGCTGGATGTGACTATACCTGTTCATTCCTAGTTTCAACCGAACTCAGCGCCGCTTTGAGGGTATGCCAAGCCAAAGTTGCACACTTAACGCGCATCGGATATCGGGAAACACCTTGCATGATATTGAGTTTCTCCAACGGAGGCTCAAACTGAGTATTTCCCGCTACCATATCGCGGAACTGTTCTACCATTAAAAGCACCTGTGAAATAGTTTTACCTTTGATAGCGATCGCCATTAAGTCAGCAGAAGCAAGGCACAAAGCACAACCTGCACCTTCAAATTTAATGTCTGCAATTTTACTTTCTGCTTCATCTAGTACCAGCGTTAAATCAACCACATCACCGCAATAGGGATTTTCTCCTCGGTGTTGACGGTGTACTGGGTTAGTTTTTCCTTTGTTTTGCGGTTTTCGGGCGTGTGTCAAAATTACTTGTTGGTAAATGTGGCGATCGTTAGTTTTCATAATCTCTTCCCTCTTTAAAATTTAATAGCAGCTGCTTGTAATCGTCCGGGGTATCAATATCAATGGCAGCTTCTGGTATTAGCAGAATCAATCCTGTATCTATATATTTTTGTATTAACGCTTTTGCACCTTTATCTCCTTCAAGCTGCATCAGTTCTGGAAATAAGGCATTGCTAAACAGGGCAGGTACGCCTGTAGTTTCGTTATACTTTGAGGCAATAATTACTTTTTGCGTTTCTTGATAAGACTGAATCAATTGATTGAGAATCTGGGGAGAAACTAGCGGCTGATCTGCAAGTGAGATGATAACTGCATCAAGTTTAGAGTTAGTTTTCAGTAGCATACTCATACCAGCGCGAATAGAAGAAGACATTCCCTCTTGCCATTGGGAGTTCTCTACAACTTGCACAGCCTTTGTCATTAGTTCCGGTTTAATTTGTTCTACATAAGCTCCCAGGACTACTATGATAGGTTGGCTCATAGAAGCCAAGGCAACTTCAACCGCATGGAGTATCAGGCTGCGTCCTTGATAAGAAAGCAATTGTTTTGGTCTTCCCATGCGGGTTGCAGCTCCAGCAGCGAGAATAATTAGACCAATTTTAAATACCATACCCAAATTTTGAATTTTTGATTATTAAGAACCGACTCGTATTAGCCATTAATTTTTTGATAATTGACTATTGATTGAATCATGAATTGGTACAGTGCGATTTCTTAAAAAACCACCTTGATGCTTTGCTGTTACTGCTTGAATTTCGGCGATAATCGCCAAAGCAATCTCTTCGGAATTATCTGCCCCAATGTCGAGTCCCACCGGACTATATAAATTTTGTTGCTGTTGTGGAGTGGGGATAACTCCTTCTTCTTGTAGTTCTTGCAATAATCGGGCTGTTCTTTTCTTAGGGCCAAGTACACCTAAGTATTTTAAGCCAGAAGGCAATAACACTCTCAGCAATTCCAGGTCGTCTAAATAATTATGAGTCATAACTACAGCAACAGTACGCTCATCTATATCGATTTTTTTTAATACATCCTGAGGAGAACAAAATTCAACTCGATCGGCTTCTTGAAAACGCTTTCGGCTTGCTTCCCGTTGGCGGTTATCGACTACAGTAATATGCCATCCTAACTGTTTGCCAAAGCGAACAACGGGAAGAACGTCATACCCAGCACCCAAAATTACCAGCGACAGCGGCGGCCCAATGACTTGAATAAAAACTTCAACTTTCCCGCCTATTAACTGATATTGTTTCCCTACCGAGGTTTTCTGTTGAAGCGCTGCTTGTGTATCCCTTAAAACCGCTGCTGCTAATTCCTCATCGCTGATGTGGTTGATGATATCTGAATTTAGTAGCAAGCGATCGCCTATTTGAGATTTGCTTTCACCCTCTATATTAAATACAGTTGCAATAGCACTCTCAAACCGAGTATCAAGGCATTTGTGCACAAAACTAATTTGGTTCGGCTCGTTTACTGGCAACGATTCAATCAAAACATAAGCAATGCCTTGACAGCCAAGCCCCAATCCCCAAATTAAATCTTCCTCGGAGGTGGAGTCATACTTAACCACACAAGGACTACCAGTGTTCATTACCTGCTGTGCTTTCTCAAATACATCACTTTCCAAACAGCCACCGCTAATTGCACCTACTATCAAGCCATCTGCACTCATCAACATTCGCGCACCAGGACGGCGATAAGTTGAACCTTCCACTTTAACTAAAGTTGCCAAGGCTAGCTTTTTCGTGGTGTCTTTTACTTGCTCTAAAGCAGCCTTAATATCGTGTATTTCTTTCATTGCTCAGGCTAAAAATTTTTGTATCTCACTGTTTAAGTTTGATTATAAGGACTTCAGCATAGGACACGATATAACGATACTTGCAAGTTATTGTACAATCCTGCAAAATTATTCTTCTAAACTAATCATGGGACAAGCGTGTAAAGCTTTGGTGTGATGACTTTTAGCTTACTTGCTTGTCCCTTTCTTATCCCGAACTCACGTTACATAAAAATCGCACGGCTCAGACGAACCCCGAAATCGGCATCCGGATTTGTCGTGGCGTCACCAAGCCGCTCTTGTATCACTGCAACTGCTAAGTCCCGGCGCTTTGGCGATCGTGATGCGTCGGCAGATGCCAGCGCTGCCGCCATCTGTTCGCGCGTGAGATCGGTGCAATAGCAGGGCGTGCCGGGTTGCTGACGCCACGAATCGGCGATCGTGCCGGCGTCGAAAGCATCAAGCCCGGTGTCTTCGACGAGCGCCATCGTTACTGAGGAGCGACTAATTTCTAGCTCTAAGGTGTCGTCAAACCCATGACCGATGCCACGATCTCGAACGACCGAAGCCGGGCTGCACGTTCGTAGACATCGGACACGAGGATAAGCTCGTCCGCGGAGGTCTCCTGTAGCAGTGCTTCGAGTCCCTCCTTGACGATGGTCAGCCCACCGACCACCGAGCGTGCGAGCAGGCGCCCCGCCTGCGCCTTTGCTCGGGGCGACCAGTAGTCGTCGATGTTGTTGATTGGCGGCTCCAGGGGACCGGACGTGCCGTGTTGCAAAAGGTCGGCGAACGACTTCTGCTGCGAGGTCGCGAGGCGGCGCGCCTCATAGTCGGTGTCAGCGGCCACAACGTTCACGCCGACCATCGCGTAAGGGCGAGCCATCTGCTTGGAAGGCTTGAACCGCTCGCGGTAGATCCTCAGCGCGTCCAGGAGAAGGTCGGGAGCGAAGTGCGAGGCGAAGGCGTAGGGCAGGCCGAGATCTCCTGCCAGCGCCGCGCCGAACAGGCTCGAACCCAGGATGATCAAAGGGACTTCCGTCCCATCGGCGGGAGCCGCCACGAGCCGTTGTCCGGGCGACGAAGGTTCAAAGTACGCCTGAAGCTCAATCACGTCCTGGGGAAACGAGTCGGAGGCTTGGGGCGGCCGTCTCAGCGCACGGACTGCCATTTGGTCGGTGCCGGGCGCGCGGCCGAGCCCTAGATCGACGCGGCCTGGAAAGAGTTGGGCGAGCGTCCCGAACTGCTCCGCGATCACGTAGGGAGCGTGATTGGGAAGCATAATGCCGCCCGCGGCGAGGCGGATCGTGCTCGTCGCCGCGCCGATGTGTGCAAGCACGAGCGCGGTCGCGGCGCTCGCGATCCCGGAGGCGTTGTGGTGCTCCGAGATCCAGATGCGCCCGTAATTCCACCGCTCCAGGTGGGCCGCAAGGTCTCGCGTGTCGTCGAGGGCGGAGCGGGCATCTCCGCCCTCGACGACACGCACAAGGTCTAATACCGAAAGCTTCGTCATCACGTTTCCTTTTTCAGTCAAGCATTCTAGGTCGGTAACACTGTGGTGTGGTCAGGTCGCACAATGAAAAGGGAAATGGCATATATGCCCTTCACTTTCCCTTTTGGCCTCACCGCAATTTGTGGCTTTTACATACAAATCACACGGTTCACGCGAACCCCCAAATCGGCATCCGGATTTGTCGTAGCGTCACCAAGCCGCTCTTGCAGCACTGCAACTGCTAAGTCGCGGCGCTTTGGCGATCGTGATGCGTCGGCAGATGCCAGCGCTGCCGCCATCTGTTCGCGCGTGAGATCCGTGCAATAGCAGGGCGTGCCGGGTTGCTGACGCCACGAATCGGCGATCGTGCCGGCGTCGAAAGCATCAAGCCCGGTGTCTTCGACGAGCGCCATCGCCACGGAGCGATCGTTCTCGCGGTCAGCAGCCACAGGGAGGGCTATACGGTCAGGGCTTCCAGCAGGCTTGCCCTTGGTGGCGAAGGAGCCAGACCCGATCGCGTTCCACGCCTTGGCGATCGGCCGGCCTAGCTGTTCGGCTACCCAAAGGCTCTCAACCTGCCCGGCCTCGATAGCATCGATCTTGTCGTCGCGGTGGGGATAGTAATTAGACGTGTCGATGACGACTGTCTCGGCTGGTAGGTTGGCGATTAGCGGCGCGATTGTGGGAATGCGGTTGAGAGGGATCGAGAGGATCACCGCGTCAACGTCCTCCACCGCTTGGGCCGTCGAGACCGCGCGTGCGCCCAAAGCCAGCACATCGGCCTCGATCGTCTCAGGGCCGCGAGAGTTGGCCACCTTCACGTCATGTCCGGCCGCACTGAGTTTGCGTGCCAAAGTCTTCCCGATATGGCCAGTGCCAAGAATGCCTATCTTCATAAAACGATTTCCTTTTACTGGGTAAGAGTCTCATTCCACTGCTGTACATCATTTGGGCCGGTCTTACGCCGAGTGAATTATACTCCCGCGCTAGTGATAAAAGAGGGTTATTCCGTGGGAGTTTCGTCGGCGCGCCGATCGACCAGATCGAGCAGTTCGGCCCGGTGTGCTGTCGCCCAAGCACGGAAACTGGTTCCGGGCCGACCCAGCAGATATGGGATGTCGTCGCGCACCGTGCCGAAATAGCCCAGCCGCCCGTCGGCCAGTTGTGTGCAGAATTCTATCGAGCTCTTGGCGTACCAGTCCTCGACCTTCAACCCGCCCGCCTTGAACAAGGCTTCCATGTCCGCTGGATGGCGCACGTCGCAGGTGATCGTGCGGCCCATGACCTCGCTCAACATGATGGCGAGTTCGGGCCCCGTCATCGTCTCGGTGCTGAGATAATAGTTCTTCGAGGCGTGGTTCTCGGGTCCGTCGCGCAAGACCTTGGCCGTGACCGCCGCAATATCTGTAACGGCGATGTAGCCGACCCGCTGCTCTCCCCAGAACACCGGGAACGAACCGCCCGTCGGCGGCGACACGTTCAACATTCCATCCATGAACATGTTGGGGTGCAGATGCGTCCAGGGTATGCCACTGGCCTCGATGTAGCACTCGACCAGCGCGAACCAGGAGAATTTCGAGTCGGTGCAGTCGTCGTTGGCAAAGACGCCCTGATTGACGATGTGCTTCACCCCCGCCTTCTTGGCGGCGTCGACCAGCGTCTTGGTCTGGTGCGTCATGGCGATCGTGTAGCCGGTCAGGATATTGAGCCGATCGACACCGCAGAGCGCGGGCCCGAATGTGCGCGGATCGTCGAGGTCGAACAGCACCGCGTCGCGACCTTCATTGCGCAACCGCTCCAGATCCTCCTGCTTGCGCACCCCGATACGGATGCGTGCGTCGCTCGGGTTTCGGTCGAAATCCTCCAAAATGAAGCGGCCGGTCTGGCCGGTGACGCCCATAAGGAAGATGAGTGGGCTGTTGTCGGTCGCCATGATTGCTCTCCGGTTGTTTGTGTGGATGTCGAACGGGAAGAGGCGTGGCGCGGCTCAACGCATGATGCGATGATAATGTGACGAGCCATGTCACGTCTCACTGTTGTGGTCGGTCGGGACGATCGGCGTGACGGGCGGGGAAGTTGTTCTCCAGCCCATGACCGCCTTCACATGAACAGCGCGCGGGTCAGGCGCACGGCATAGTCAGAGTCAGGGTTGGTAGTGCTATCACCCACCCGCTCCATGATCGCCTCGATCGCAAGCTCGCGGCGCCTGGGCAAGCGCTCACGTTCCGCCGAGGCGAGCGCGGCAGGCATCTCCTCGCGGCTGAGGTCTGTGCAGTAACAGGGCGATCCGGGCTGCTGGCGCCAGGACTCGGCAAGCGTGCCTGAATAGACCGCGTCGAGACCGGTTTCGTCGACCAGCGTCATCGCCACGTCGCGCTCCCGGTCGCCATCGGCGGCGACCGGGATTGCGATGCGACCCGCTGCCCCTGCAGGCGCGCCCTTGTCGGCGAAGGATGCGGATGCGATCGCGTTCCACGCCTTGGCAATTGGGCGACCGATCTGCCTGGCGACCCACTCGCTCTCGGCCTGCCCGCCTTCGATCGCCGCAATTTCGCCGTCACGCTTGGGATAATAGTTGGACGTGTCGATGACCACCGTTTCGGCGGGCACGTCTGCGAACAGTGGTGCGATCCGGGGGATGGCGCCAAGGGGCGTGGACACGATCACCACATCAACCCGTGTGACCGCCTCCGCGGAGGTGACCGCACGGGCACCGTTCTTGAGGATATCGACGTCGATTGTCTCGGGACCGCGCGAATTGGCGACCTTCACGTCGTGTCCGGCCGCACTGAGTTTGCGTGCCAAAGTCTTCCCGATATGGCCAGTGCCTAAGATTCCGATGTTCATGTTCACTTTTCCTCCTGTGGCGCTATCGATAAATGATGCGCGTAATCCTTTTAAGTGGGGTTGCTTTAGTCAGCCAAGTGCCGGATTGTAGGGCACAAGCGCGGCTTTTACTTCTGGTCTGTGGGTTACGTCTGTTAAATGACCAATCATCCTCATCCGAACATTTTTTAATGGTGAAAGGTCACGCTCTCTGAGACGGGAACGCGCCCCATCCGAACACTGTTGACTGGTGCTGTGAAGTCTGGATAGCCAAACGCAATGGCAAACATCAGCTTGAGTTCATCGGAGATACCCAAATATTCGCGGATCGTCTGTGCAAAAAAGCCAATGGCGGTCTGCGGAATACCTCCTAAACCGCGCGCCGTCAGAGACAACAAAAACGTCTGGCCATACATTCCAATGTCACCGCCAACGCGCACATTATCTCCAAAGGAAGGCATGAAGAGCAGAGCGACATGAGGTGCACCGTAGAAGGTGTAATTTTTTGCAGCGGCTTTATGACGCGCGATCTTGTCGCCCCGCGCCACACCCATCGCCTCATAAAAGGTTTTGCCGTGTTCAATTCGGCGTTCACTATAGGCGCCATAAAAGCACTCCATATCGAAGCTAAAATCCGGCGTGAAATTCTCCGCTTCGTTTTGCTCGGTTAGAATGCGGCCCAATTCTTTGATCTTTTCGCCCGAAACGATGTGTGTGTTCCACGGCTGCGTGTTGCAATTCGATGGAGAATATTGTGCATCTTCCAAGACTTGCTTTATTTGAGCGTTAGGGACGGGTGTTGGTAAAAATGAGCGGAATGAGCGGCGCGCTCGAACTGTCTCTTCAAAAGAGAGCGTTTGTGATGGTTCATTTTCTAATTCAATGAGACCGTTTGAAAGGTGTGTTGCGTTTGACATCGTGAAACCTCAAAAGATGGTGTCAGTTGGAAGGTGGTTCCTGGTCGAGAGCCTTGGCCGAACGGGGATGACCTAGCCCGTTCAAGGTGTCGCGAAGCTCGGCAAGGTCTTCATCGGAGAGACGGCAGGCCGTCTCGATCTTTTCAGGGATCGAGCACGCTGCCTCGCGGAGTGCCTCGCCCGCTTCTGTCAGATCGATAAGAGAGCGGGAAATTTTTCGCGCCCTCTTCTGATAATAAGTAGCTCAACAGCAAAGGATGCCTTTACATATTCAAGAGCCGGCTGAGACGAAGGAAATATCCCGCATCGGGATTAATGGTGGTGACGTCTTCAAATCGCTCCTGCAATATCGCCCATGCCAGATCGCGCCGCTTGGGTAAGCGTTCTCTTTCGGCGGAGGCCAGCGCGTCGGGTAGCTCTGCCAAGGTGAGGTCGGTGCAATACACGGGCGATCCCGGCTGCTGCCGCCATGAGTTTTCGAGTGTGCCCGCATCGAAGGCGTCAACACCCGTATCTTCAACCAGCGCGATCCCCACTTCGCGATCTCTGTCCCGATCTGCCGCAACAGGCAAAGCAATACGATCGCGGCTTCCCTTGGTCGTGCCCTTTGTTGCGAATGGGGTCGACTCGATGGTATTCCACGCTTTCACAATGGGGCGACCCAGTTGTTCGACTACCCACAGGCTCTCGACCTGCCCCGCGTCGAGGGCCTCGATTCTGTTGTCGCGCGCGGGGTGGTAGTTCGACGTGTCGATGACAACGGCTTCCTCTGGCAAGCCCGCGAGCAATGGCGCAACTTTCGAGAAGCTCGTGGGAGGGAGAGAGAGAATGACAACTTCAACGTCCCGCACTGCTTCTGCTGCTTCAACGGCGCGGGCACCAAACTCCAGCGCATCGGTCGCAATGGTTTCGGGGCCGCGCGAGTTGGCCACCTTCACGTCATGTCCGGCCTGAGCCAGTTTGCGGGCCAAGGTCTTTCCAATGTTACCGGCGCCCAAAATGCCGATCTTCAAATTCTTTGTGTTATTCATGGTAAATCCTCCGTGTAAATCTTCCGTTTTGAATGTGAATGTCTGTTAGTGAATGTCTGTTAATTGTGGAAAGTCACGCTTTCTTCGATAGGGGCCTTGTCGATCCGGTAGCGATTGGCGGTGGCCGTCTTGTCGGGATAGCCGAATGAGATACCGAACAGCATCTTCAGGGACGGATCGATGCCCAACAGCTCGCGGATCGTGTCGGCGTAAAAGCCGAGCATCGTCTGCGGTATGCCGCCCAGTCCGTGCGCCGTCAGCGAGAGCAAGAACGTCTGAGCGTACATTCCGATGTCGCCAGCCACTCGTACATCGTCGCCAAAGGAAGGCATGAAGAGCAACGCGGCGTGCGGCGCACCAAAAAACTCCAGATTGTATCGCGAGGCGGTTCGGCGATCTTCGGTTGCCTCACGCGAAACACCAATCGCCTGATAGTAGGCTGCCCCCTGTGACTTGGAGCGCTCGCTGTAGACACCGCAAAAATCGGCGGTGGAGAAGCTGAAGTCCGGTGTCATCCGACCAGCCTCGTCGTCCCCAAGGAGAGCCTTGCTGAGCGCGTCGCGTGTCGCGCCGGAGACGATGTGAACCTGCCAGGGCTGGGTGTTGCAGTTGGAGGGCGTGCGTTGTGCGTCTTCCAGAACCGAGCGGAGCACAGCGTCGGGGACAGGGGTTGGCAGGAAACTCCGGACAGAATGACGCTCACGCACAGTCTCTTTAAAAGACAAGGTTTGCGACGGCTCGTTTGCTAATTCGATCGGGCTGCTTGGTACAGGTGTTGTATTTGACATGGTGAATCCGAAAAAGGTGGTCATTCGGTAATCGAGTCGGGGGCGTTGGCCGAACGGGGATGACCTAGCCCGTTCAAGGTGTCGCGAAGCTCAGCAAGGTCTTCATCGGAGAGACGGCAGGCCGTCTCAATCTTTTCAGGGATCGAGCACGCTGCCTGGCGGAGTGCCTCGCCCGCTTCTGTCAGATCGATAAGAACGCGGCGTTCGTCCTGTTGGTCGCGGTTGCGCGTCACCAACCCCGCGCTCTCAAGGCGCTTTAAGAGGGGCGTCAAGGTTCCGTTATCCATACCGAGTTCTTGCCCTACTTCCCCAACAGTGCGCGGGGTGCCCTCGTAGAGAGCGAGCATGACCAGAAACTGAGGATAGGTCAGGCCCAAAGGCTCAAGAAAGGGCCGATGAAGCCGAATGACGCGGTTCGACGCACTATAGAGGGCAAACGAAAGCTGCCTCCCCACCTGTCGCCGTTGGTTGATGTTCGAGTTGTTATCCATTTAAAAATCCAGTCAACTACTATTATATAGCACACTACATAATAGTTCAATATCTATAATTCACTTTTTTCTGGACCAGTCTTGCACCCCTTCCCATGCGTTGCACCAAGGCGACGGTACGAAGATTCTTCCACACTCCCCACCGTTGCCAGCGCGCACCGTGCCCCCTGAGGTTCGCGGAGGCGATCGCTGCGACTAGCGCTGGCACTTCATTAGACCTCTTGCAAAAGTCAAAAACTCACCCCCCTCAGTCCCCCCTTGTTAAGGGGGGAAGCCTGAAAAATTAGGCTCCCGGACCTTACTAAGGGGAGGGTTGGGGAGGGGTCTGGTGCATTTTTGCAAGAGGTCTATTCATCCAAGGATCTCACTCACAGCAGCTTTTCCGGCGTAATCGGCAGGTCCCTGATGCGTTTGCCCGTGGCATGAAAAACAGCGTTGGCGATCGCCGCCGGGATGCCCACCATGCCGAGTTCGCCCATGCCCTTGACACCGAGCGGATTGACGACTTTATCCTCCTCCTCAACGAATATCGTTTCGATCTCCAAGACATCGGCATTAACCGGCACGTGATAGTGCTGCAAATTCGGATTCATAATCCGCCCGTAACGGTGGTCGATTTCAGTCGCCTCTTGCAGCGCCATACCAATGCCCCAGACAACGCCGCCGATTTCCTGACTGTGCGAGGCCTTCGGATTCATAATCTTGCCGCAAGCAGTCACTTCAATGGCGCGCGTAACGTGGACAGTCCCCACATCCGGATCGACCTTCACTTCAACGAACTGCGCGCCGTGGGCCAACGTCGCATACTTCTCGCGCTCCTTTGAGGGACGCGACTCGAATGTTTCCGTGATTTCGCTCAGACCGTTACGCTTCATCACTGCGGAGATGTTGACGGAACGATCCGGGTCGCTTTTTAGTCGCAGTTGCCCGTCGAGCATCTCGACATCGGAAGAGGCTGCCCCCTTGAGCGGAGAATTCGGTTCCTGGTTCGCGAGGGCGAGCAACTTCGTGCCGATCGCCAGAGCCGCCCCGCACACGGCCGAGCCGACGCTCGCCGTCGTCCAAGAGCCGCCCTGCGAAGGCGCTCGAGGCAACTTCGTGTCGCCGAGTTCAAATTTCACCTGCTCCAACTTCAGCCCCAGATACTCGGCAGCGATCATGGTCATCACGGTGTAGGTGCCAGGTCCGATGTCGCTGGTGGCACTTGCGACTTGCGCCGTGCCGTCCGCCCGCAGCGTGACGAGGGCGGCAGCGGGCATCTGGAAAGCGCCCCAGACGCCGGTCGCCATTCCCCAACCGACAAGCAGGCGTCCGTCGCGCATCGATCGGGGCTCGAACTTGCGATTCTTCCAACCGAATTTTTCCGCGCCGAGCCGGTAGCACTCCCGCAACGCCTTACTCGAAAATGGCTTGCCGCTCTCGGGGTCGGTTTCGGCATAGTTGATCAGCCGAAGTTCGAGCGGGTCGATCCGCAGCGCGTAGGCCAGCTCGTCCATCGCGCATTCGAGCGCGAACATACCGCTAACGGCCCCCGGTGCGCGCATCCAGGTCGGGGTGGCGAGGTCTGTGTTGGTAATCTTCAGCGGCGCGTAGAGATTCGGGCACGCGTAGACTTGGCGCGTGAAACCCGTGGTGCCGTCCGAGAACTCCTCGAGGGTGGAGGTGTTGTGCACGGCTTCATGAATCATCGCCGAGAGCTTTCCCGATCGCTCCGCGCCCAGCGCGATCTTCTGAATCGTGTGCGGACGATAACCGTGGCCAGTGAACATTTGCGTGCGCGTATAGACAACCTTGACTGGGCGCCTGAGTTCGCGGGCTGCCATCGCTGTCAGCGCCGGATAATAGTTCGGGCGCAGCGACGCTCCAAACGCCCCGCCGACGAAGGGCGAGACGACGTTCACGTTTTCCTCGGGCAGGCCGAAGCTCGAAGCCAAATGTTCGCGCACGCCATAGACCTCCTGCGTCTTGTCGAAGATGGTGAGATTATCGCCTTGCCAGACCGCGATCGCCGCGTGCGGCTCCATGGGGTTGTGGTGCTCGATCGGGATGCGGTACTCGGCCTCTACCTTCACGGCCGCTGTACGCATCGCCTCTTCGGGATTACCGCGCGGCTTCGGAGCCGGCCCTTTAGTGGGGACGCGGGCGATCGAGCGAACCGCCTCAGTGTCGGTCATGTGCTGCTGTGAGTTGTAGGAGACTTTAACCAGACGTGCCGCATAACGTGCCTGCTCGTATGTCTCGGCGACGACGAGTGCCACGGGCTGCATATTGAAGAAGATTTTGTCGGACTGGAGCGCCCGAAACGACTTGTCTTCCTCCTCGGTGGCGCGGGGCGGGGACTGCTCCGTGGAAGACTTCGGACCAAGCTTCGGTGCGTTCAGGTGCGTGAAGACGCGAATTACGCCTGCGGCGCCTTCAGCCTCACGGGTGTCGATCGATTTAATCGTGCCCTTTGCTACGGTTCCCAGCACGATAAAACCGTAAGCGAGATTGGGAACCTGGAATTCCGCCGCGTATTTAGCCTTGCCCGTAACTTTGGCTGCGCCGTCCACGCGGCTCATTTCTTTTCCGATGTATCTTGCCATTTCTTTTCTCCTCCCTAGTTACGTAGCGCTGCTCGTCATCGCTTTCTGCAAAGCCAGAACAATGGCGCGTTTTCCGAGTTCGACTTTATAACCGTTATGTTCAAGGGGTTTGGCATCTTTCAGAGCCGCTTCTGCAGCAGCCTGAAAAGTTGTTTCCGTCGCAGGTTTTCCGATCAGAACCTTTTCCGCTTCGGGTGAACGCCAAGGTTTATGCGCGACGCTGCCCAAAACAACGCGTGCCTGTTTGATGGTGTTGCCGCTTGTTTCTAAAGCAGCAGCCACGGCCAGCAGTGCAAAAGCATAGGAAGCCCGATCGCGAACTTTTAGGTAATAAGACTTGTTGGCGAAGTTATTCTTCGGCATTTCGATGGCAACGATCAATTCCCCATGCTGAAGATTGTTATCTTTTTCAGGCGTGTTTCCCGGCAAGCGATGAAAATCCTGGAGCCCGATTGTGCGTTCTTGCCCGGAAGTGCCGCGAATCCTCACTACCGCGTCCAGCGCATAAAGCGCATTCGCCATATCGCCCGGGTAAGTCGCCACGCATTTGTCGCTGTAGCCAAAAATGGCATGAATGCGATTGATCCCCTGAAGCGCTCCGCATCCGCTGCCGGGATCGCGTTTGTTGCAGGGCATAGCGATGTCGTAAAAATACTGGCAACGGGTGCGTTGCATTAAATTTCCCCCGTTAGTCGCCATATTGCGAAGCTGGGCGGAGGCGCCGGCTAAAATCGCCATTGACAGAAGCGGGTAATTTTGCCTGATGAGCGGATGGTTAGCCGTGTCGGTATTTTTGGCTAAGGCGCCGATCGAAATTCCGTTCGAGGTCGATCGAATCTCCGCCAGATTCAAACCTGAGATGTCAACAAGTTCGCTGGGACGCTCGACGTATTCTTTCATCAAATCAATTAGATTTGTCCCGCCTGCGAGAAACTTTGCCGTTTGATTAGCGGAAACGGTGCCAACGGCGCTTGCCGCGTCGGTTGCACTTGAATATTTAAACGATTTCATCGGCTTTGCCCTCCTCATTCAATGCAACGGCAATTTCTTCATCGCTGGCAAAATGCCAAGCCTGGGCTGTTTCGCGCCCGGACTGAACTTCTCTGATTGCCGCAACGATTCCCGGATACGCGCCGCAACGGCAAATATTGCCGCTCATGCGTTCTCTGATTTCTTCATCAGAGAGGGCTACATTCTGGGCGCTCGTCCGCAAATTGTTAGTGACGTGACTCGCGTCGCCGTTTTTGGCTTCCTGCAGAAGCGCCACCGCCGAACATATCTGCCCCGGCGTGCAGTAGCCGCACTGGAAGCCGTCGTGTTTGATGAACGCCGCCTGCATCGGATGAAGATTGTCGCCGTCAGCGATCCCTTCGATGGTCGTCACCTCTTTCCCCTCGCAGCTCGCGGCAAGTGTCAGACAAGAAAGCACGCGGCGCCCGTCAACGATGACCGTACAAGCGCCGCACTGTCCTTGATCGCATCCTTTTTTGGTGCCGGTCAATCCAAGTCTTTCGCGCAGGGCGTCGAGCAGCGCCGTGCGCGAATCCACTTCCAGGCGTTGGGTCGAGCCGTTGATTTTCAAAAGAACCTTAACGGCGTTTTCAACCCCAGGAGCCGGGGCGAACACGGCGTCGGGCGCAGCGGCGAGCGTGGCAAAGGCCTCCTCTTTAGCCAGCAGGTGGAAGGCGAAGGTGCCGAGTAGGGCAGCCATGCTTTGCCCCAAGAATTTGCGGCGAGCAGCGCCGACAATTCCGAGTTGGTCGAGCAGTGTTTCTTCGTCCGCGCTGAGCTGCGAATCGCTCTCGGTTGAACTGAAATCTTTCCGTTCTTGATTATCGTCCATGATTCTCCTTGCAAAATTCTCAAACCACCCCTGGACAAGTGTTTGTTTTTCGCGCCGACTCTTCTAACGCTCTGCACCCACCGCAGGCGCTTGTGCGCCTTCGCTCGGGCGTCCTTTATTCTCGAAGACTTCCTTAGCCACGGCAATCGCGGTAACTGCGTTAGGCCAGCCCGCGTAAAACGCCAAGTGGGTAATGGTCTCGATCAACTCGTCTTGGGTGACGCCATTTTCGCGCGCTCTGGCGAGGTGAAATCGAAGCTGGTCGGGACGGTTCATCGCGATCAGGGCGCTGACGGTCACCAGGCTGCGATCGCGCTTTGATAGCTGAGGACGTTCCCAGACATCACCAAATAGCACGCTGTCAGTAAGCTCGACTAACTTGGGGGCGATGTCGCCGATCGCTCTTTGGGCCGGCGTCGGTTGCACACTGACACCGGGGACGGAGCGTGCAGGCACAGCGGATGCCGACCGTTGCGCCTAGACTGGCGTGCCGTACTGCTCGTCGCTGACCTTTTCCATCCAGTCGGTGCTCTTGCCGTCGAGCTGTTCCACGATGGCGATATGCGTCATCGCGGTGTTTGGCGAGGCTCCGTGCCAGTGTTTTACACCGGGCGGAATCCGGACGACATCTCCTGGCCGGATCTCCTCGATCGGCCCCCCCCAGCCCTGCACCCGCCCGACGCCCGCTGTCACGATCAGGGTCTGACCAAGCGGATGGGTGTGCCATGCCGATCGAGCACCAGGCTCAAATGTAACGTTGGCGCCAGACGTGTCTGCTGGATCGTTCGCCTGGAACAGAGGATCGACGCGCACCGAACCCGTAAAGTTTTCGGCTGGTCCGTTCCGCGAGGGCACAGAGCCGCTTCGCGTGATGTTGATTGTCTGCGAATCTTGCATTGGCGCGGTCTGGGGAGCACCGGACCCCTCGGCGGCTCCTGCCTGATTTGCTTGGGCCGATACCGAAGCGAGCAGAGAAAGCAATATGACCGTTGCCGTGAACAGTTTCATCGTTTGAATTCCTTTGGCTACCCCAATTGTAGAGATCGAACACTTAGCGCCTGCTCTATCAATAGGGATGAATTTTTTAAGAAGCAAGGTTCGCCTTGATGCCCTTTTGGTTGTCAGTAGGCGAATCTCTTGCCCAATCAAAACTGAGTTTTCTCTTGTATAAAAATCCAGAATGCTTATAAGAAGCCGAAATGGTTTTTCATTGCTTTAGCTTCATTCTAAGAATGCTCAAGGGCAAGCAATAGAACGATCGTCTAAAATTGTTGTACAATCCTGCAAACTTAGAAATGAACGCTGCCAAACTGAGTGAAAAGCCCGATATGGAGTTATTGAACGACCCGCAGGCAAAGCGCGAGGCAGATAGAGCGCAAGCCCACAGAGACGAACTGACCGAGCGGATTGCACAGGCGATTCGTCATGATGGGACGATTGAGCCGCTCCAAGGATTGCACTTCTACCGCTCCTCCTCACCTTCGGAATGCGTTCATAGTGTCTCGATTCCTTCCTTTTGTGTCATTGCTCAGGGCAGCAAAGAAGTGCTGCTAGGCAGCGATCGCTACCAGTACGATCCGATGCACTATCTATTAGGGACGGTGGAACTACCGATTGCCAGCCGAATTCTAGAAGCAACCCAGGAAAAACCGTACCTGGGGCTTCGTCTGGATCTCGACCCCACCCTGGTTGGCTCAGTCATGGTTGAGGCAGGCTATCCCTCAGCTCAAAGGGAGGCTAGTGTCAAAGCGATCGATGTCAGTCCACTGGATACCAATCTGCTAGACGCTACGGTGCGATTCGTCAGGTTGCTCGATTCCCCGGTGGAAGCTCATGTGCTTGCACCCCTGATTAAGCGAGAAATCATTTATCGACTGCTGATGGGAGCGCAAGGCGATCGGCTGCGTCATATTGCTGTTCTGGGTGGCTCTACCCACCAAATTGCTCAAGCGGTCGATCGGCTTCGTAAAGACTTTAACCAGCCGCTTCGGATTGAAAGCATCGCACGAGAGCTGGGAATGAGTGTATCGAGCTTCCACCATCACTTCAAGTCTGTCACTGCCATGAGTCCCTTGCAGTTCCAGAAGCAACTGCGACTGCAGGAAGCTCGCCGTCTGATGCTGGGGCAAAACCTTGACGCTACCAGTGCAGCCTACCGTGTGGGTTATGACGATTCCTCGCACTTCAACCGAGAGTACAAGCGGCTCTTTGGTATACCGCCGATGCGCGATGTGGAGCGGCTGCGAGAAGCTGCTAGGGAGATTGCGAGTTCAACACGATCTCCTCAAGATGCCCTAATCAGGCCATAAATCGCTAAAACATTGTGGAGACAGCTCTGTGTGGCGCACCGTATGCTGAAACAGGATTAGATAACGCGAGTTATCATAATCGTCGGGATCTTCGAGACAAAATGGCGTTGCAAATGCCGAATCGGCTGTTGGAGTTTTTGCAACCTTATAGTTTAGACTTCAATATTATTGAGTTAGTGTGGCATTCTTGTAAAGAATATATTGCACATCGACTGTTCCAATCTGCTGACCAACTGAGAAATCTCCCTAAGAGAAATACTCCCGATTTTAAGTTATCCAGTTCCTCGATTTTGAAGGTAGATTTTGCTAGCTTGGCAAAACTTGCGCTATCTGTGGGAGTTGAGTTAGATTTTATGGTGACGCTGACTCAATACATCCAAAAACGGTTAGAGGAAGCGATTAACAAAGTTGATGTGCAAATTGAGTATATTACCAGTAGGCAGATAACGGCTAAGACTGTGGCAGATGAAGCTGAATAAATTCAGTTTTAAGTAGTAAAATATCACTTGGCTAAAAGTGAGGATATACTGAAAGTATGAGTAAAACAACTTGGAATATCCTCGGTATCCTCACCATCTTGGCAGGGATTTCCTTCTTCATGTTGATACCAGAAAAATTTGCAGTCTTACCTCCCGATCAGCGCCCTAAATTTATTGAAGGATGTGTTGTGCTTGGGGGAGTCCTTGGTGTTATTGTCGGTATCTGTTTCTTTCCCAAATCGCGTCCTATAACCTTGCGAATTTTGGGAGTGATCGGTATAGCGGCTTGCGTGTTTAATCTTATAGACGGCGCTCAGAGAGGTAACTTTTCTCAATTTCCCGTCACTCTCGCCTTCTGGCTACCAGGCTCGATTTATCTGGTGGTTAAAGGTCAGTTAGGACGAGTTCAGGGGTGACAACACCTCTGAAGTGCGATCGCTATATTTGTGGCATGGCGATCGCCATTCTGCAGTTTGTCAAATTTGTCTAGGGTGGGCAAATAATGCCCACCTAATTCCTACTTCCCTACCGTGAAATACTCATTCTTAGCATACACGCTAATAATGCAGTCGCCCACTTCAAAAAACATCCCCTCTTGCTCATCTTTAGAAAATTGCAAGTTGCCGTATTTAGAATTAATTTCCTCAGCAGTTGCCGCTTTTGCCTCCATTTCATCCGGGATAAGTCCGGTAGAACCGATGTAGAAAACCAGCGGTGAAACTTTTTCCCTGTACAGTTTTTCAGCATAAGCTTCCAGTCGCTCATTCGCATTAGCTAAAGCAGCGACAAACTCCTCTCGCTTGACATCTTCTTCCTGCCATTTCGCTTGCAAAAGGCGCAGCAAACTATCTGCACCCACTTTGGCTAAAGTAGCACTCACAATTCCGTTATCCTCCAACCCCAAAAACTCATCGAAAATCAGTTTCATCAAGTCGTCAACTTTGGTGATTTTTGTTCGGGATGACAGCGTTTTGTGTGCGAAGACAACAGGCTCGTCTAAGGTGATGTCAAAGGTCGGTTTTGCTAGCTTTTCGCCCGTGTTTTTGTGGTAAACTTCATAAAGGCGATCGAGAAATTTGTTGGCAGAGTGCAATTTGCCGAAGTTGAGGATGTTTTTGCTGCCGATGTCGATTTTGTAGCTGACTCGCGAATCTACTGAACCGTTGGCGATCGCACTTTTTAAATCTGTGTATTCCGTCGTCGTCGGAAAATTGATGTAAAGGTTTTTTGACAGATAATGCTGTTTCAATTCTTCCAATTGTTCCGCAGTGTAAGCCTCAGATTCCTCCTTCAAATGAGCCGAGAGAATGCTGGAGAGAATTTTGATTTCTGCGAGTTCCTCAAACACTCCGTCAAGGCTGCCGTAACGCCCGTCAAAAGGCACTAGCGGCAAAGTCTCTAACTTAATATCGTACTCCGAACGGAAGTCAAATTCTTGCACGGGCGAACCGTCTTTTTCAAGGACACCGCATTTTTTGAGCAAATCAAACACTGGTTTGCTGCTGATTTTGGTTCGCAGCGACTTAATATTAACTTCGCCGTCGCTGACAATGGTATAATTGTTGAAAGTATTGAGGTCTGTAACTAGAATTCCCGCCACTTCTGCGATTAAAGTTTCATCCTCAACTTTTACCAGCTTAGCTTTGCGGGTAATCAGCATATTGATGGTAGCGGTATTTTGATTGATGGCAAATGAACCCATTTGCACGTATTCCCCACCATCTAAGAATTCAGCTTTCAGCCAAGGCTTGACAAGGTTGCCGTTTTCGTCTCGCTTTCCCTCAATTCGCTTCAAACCTTTTCGCTGATAATTTTCTTGCAAGTGTTTCAAGTTGATGATGATGCTGTTGCTGTTTTCCTCCAATATCTTGATTAACTCCAGCAGGGAAATTTTCTCGCTGACTTTTACCCGATCGCCAATTTCATGATTTTTCAACACTTCAGGCGCAAAAACAGCCTGTTCCAAATCTTCCGTAAACTCCGCTATTTGGGCATTTGTCAAAGCTTTAGCGTGTTTTTCCGTCAAAGTAGCGTCGAAGGTGCTCGCCAGCGCATACTTAGCCGTATTTAAATTGCCGTCAGCGAGGTTAGCTTTCGCAAAAGCAAACACCGACTCATCAGTTTGAGCAACGGGAACATCTAGTTTGTCATACTCATCTTTGGCGATTTTCTCATATTTGTAAAAAAGTCCCCGATCCTCTGCTTTCAGCCCGCAGATTTTCAGTGTGCTCGATGAACCGTTGATTTTCTTGCCCGTTTTGGAAACAAAAACTTGATAATCATATTCCTTAATTAACGGTTCTTCCAGCGGAGGTGCAACGGAACTGCCTAACAGTTTTGTGCTGTCGTAAAGAGCATCATAAACCATTTTGACTTCGCCAGCGCGGATGCAATTTCCCGATAAAGTGTTGGCGATTTTGGAGAGCAGTTTGAAGTCAGCAGAGGCATAGGATATCGTGTTGGCAAACACATCCATATCTTTTAGTTCTTCGCAAATTTCCCCGATTTTTGCAGCTTCCGAATTGGCACTTGGGTCGTTTGCATAGCCGTCTGTGTGCAAATTAATCGCTGTCATTTCTCCCGCTTTAACCAGAGATTTAGCGAGTTGCATCGACTGCGATATGCAGGTAGCTCCAGCCGTGTGGATTTTTTGAATTTCTTTGATGTATTGAGAGTCAAACTTCAGCACTTCTTGAATGGGAATTCGCTGGAAATGACAAATTACGTCACCATTGCTAGCATAGGAAATCAGGCTGACAATTAGCTGGTAATTGTTGTATTCGTCTAAGGTCAAAAGCTTGATTAGGGTTTCTTTCAGAGGTTCTAACTCATAATACATTGAGCCGGAACGGTCGATGATGATGATGCTGTGAGCGACGGATTTTTCTGGGATATCACCGGGCTTTCTTTCTAAATTAATGCGATCGACTAGATAGAATGCCTTTGCGTTTCCGGCAAAATTGTAGAGGGTAAACTTGGTGCGAGTATTGGAGGCTGCTTGGCTGCTGGAACTTTTGACTTGAGACGATTGTTTTGCTTGCCGTGCCATAGTTTTCACCTATGTTGATTTATTCCTCAACCTCATCATTACACGCGCTTCTGTGGATGTCAAGGCCTGTATGGAAAATTATCTGCGAGGCTGAATAAGCATTAATATTTAGCGCTGCGGTGCCAGGGAAAACTGCGGCGGTAGGGTAAATGTGGGCTTTTTTGGCAAAAGTAGTGGATATGCGTAAGTATTTAGTAAATATTTAGTCAATCATGCTTTATTTAGAAAATCCGCTGCTCAAACTTTATCTAAATCTGATCGGATGGGTGGCGTTGGGATTTTTTCTCGGCCGCCTGCTACCGAGAAGCTATTCTACATATTTAGCCAAGTTTCTTTTCTTCTTTGGCACGCCCTTGAGCATTGTTGCTTTTATCCGCAGCGCCAATTTGTCGGGCGCTATTTGGAAGGCGCCGCTGATAGCTTGGGCGGCAATTCTAGCAGGTGGAGGACTCGCTTGGATTTTGATAAATTTCGGTGTCGGCGAGGAACGTCTCAAGAATCTTAATCGGAGCACCCAAAATAGCCCGGAACACAACACCGCTTGGAGTTTGCCCACTCAAGGCAGCTTCTTATTGGCAACGATGGTGGGTAATACGGGTTTTTTAGGCATTCCAGTCACCTTGTCCTTATTGGGTTCGGAACACTTTGCCTGGGCGTTGTTTTACGACTTGCTAGGCACTACCATGGGAATCAATATACTGGGAGTTGCTATTGCTTCTCACTGCGGTAAAAGCGATCGCCGTCAGAGTTGGTTAAGCCCGCTGCGGGCAATTTTTCAGAATCCGGCACTGTGGGCTTTTGGTCTAGGGTTTGTCTCGCGCAGCTTGCCGCTGTCGGCACAAATCGCAGAATTGTTAACCACAGGCGCTTGGACTGTAATTACTTTAGCTTTAATTACGATCGGGATGCAGTTGAGCAAGTTGAATTCCTTGCACAACCTCAAACAAGTTTTGGCTTGTCTGGCGATTAAAATGCTGTTAATTCCCTTGGTAATTGGCACGGGATTAACGTTTTTTGGCATCGCGGGCGCGCCGCGACTTGTGCTAGTGCTGCAAATGGCAATGCCTCCTGCTTTTGGTACTACTTTGCTGGCAGAAGCTTTCAATCTCGATCGCGAATTAGCCGTAACTGCGATCGGCCTCGGCTGCGTTAGTTTATTATTCACTATTCCAATATGGATGAGGCTATTTAATTTTTAATAAAAATAGGAATTGCCCTGTTTTTAAACTACCTTACTTCAGTGATCCCCATCACCAACATTGAGCGATATATGTCATATTGATTTAAAATAACAATTACGAGACTGGGAAAGTGTATTGGCTTCTGCTAATGGGGAAATAGCCCGCGGAGGACGGGAAGAATAAAAGTATGGCAAGTATAAATTTTACATTGACAGGTTATCAAATTCTCGATCGCATTTACTCAGGAACTCGCACCCTAGTTTATCGAGCTTTCCGCAGGGGCGACAAACAGCCCGTCGCCATCAAAGTCTTGCGGAGTCAGTATCCCACCTTCAGCGAACTGGTGCAATTTCGCAATCAGTACACGATCGCCAAAAACCTCAACTTACCCGGAATCATCGAAACCTACAGATTGGAAACCTACCAAAACAGCTATGCGCTGGTAATGGAAGACTTTGGGGGAATTTCTCTGAACGAATGGATGGAAAAACAGGAAGCGGGGCCGTCTCTGAGCGAGTTTTTGCAAGTGGGCATCGACCTGAGCAATACATTAGATATACTCTACCGCCACCGGATAATTCACAAAGACATTAAACCAGCCAATATTTTAATTAATCCCCAAACAAAACAAGTCAAACTCATTGACTTTAGTATTGCATCATTGCTGCCAAGGGAAACTCAAACCCTGATGAATCCTAACGTCTTGGAAGGAACACTCGGCTATTTGTCTCCCGAACAAACGGGAAGGATGAATCGGGGGATTGACTACCGGACAGACTTTTATTCTTTGGGCGTGACTTTTTACGGATTGCTGGCGGGACAATTGCCGTTTCAATCCAACGATGCGATGGAATTGGTACACTGTCATATTGCCAAGCAACCGCCCTCACTGCATGAAATCAATCCCGAAATCCCGCCGGTACTCTCGGAGATTGTCAGCAAATTAATGGCAAAGAATGCCGAAGACCGCTATCAGAGTGCCTTGGGACTGAAATTCGATTTAGAATTTTGTTTGAAGCAACTTGAAGAAAACGGTAGGATAGAGAGTTTTACGATCGCGCAGAGGGATGTGGGCGATCGCTTCCTCATACCCGAAAAACTCTACGGCCGCGAAGCCGAAGTTGCCGAATTACTCTCCGCATTCGATCGAGTATCAGGTTTTTCCCAGCAGCCATCAGAACAGGGTGGAGGCTGTGAGTTAATGTTAGTTGCGGGTTTTTCTGGGATAGGGAAAACTGCAATTGTCAATGAAGTTCACAAACCAATTGCCCGCCAGCGCGGCTATTTCATCAAAGGCAAATTCGACCAATTTAACCGCAACATTCCTTTCTCAGCTTTTGTCCAAGCATTTCGAGATTTAATGGGACAACTGTTGACCGCCAGTGACCAGCAGTTGAAAAATTGGCAAACTCAAATATTGCAAGCAGTGGGCGATAACGGACAAGTCATTATTGAAGTAATCCCAGAACTCGAAAGAATTATTGGGCCACAACCGCCCGCACTCGAATTATCAGGAACTGCAGCCCAAAATCGGTTTGATTTGCTCTTTCAAAATTTTATTCGCGTGTTCACCAAACCAGAACATCCCCTGGTGATGTTTTTGGATGACTTGCAGTGGGCTGATTCCGCCTCGCTGCGGTTAATGCAACTGCTGGTTGCCGAGTCAGCAACCGACTATTTATTAGTAATTGGTGCCTACCGAGATAATGAAGTGTTTGCAGCACATCCGTTGATGCTGACACTGGATGCAATGGCAAAAGCTGGGGCGACGGTGAATACTCTGACGCTGGAACCGTTGAGTTCAGAAAGCCTAAATCATTTGGTTGCTGATACGCTCAATTGCGATCGATCTTGGGCAAGACCTTTGGCTGATTTGGCGGCACAAAAAACCCAAGGAAATCCCTTTTTTGCAACGCAGTTTCTCAAAGCACTGCATCAGGATGAGCTGATTGAGTTTGACCGGGTTGCTGGTTATTGGCAGTGCGATATTGTGCGAGTTCGGGAGGCAGCGCTGACGGATGATGTGGTCGAGTTTATGGCGTTGCAGTTGCAAAAATTGCCGCCAGGGACTCAGAATGTGTTGAAGTTGGCTGCTTGTGTTGGGAATCAGTTTGATTTGGGGACTTTGGCAGTTGTCTCCCAGCAATTGGAAACGGAAACGGCGGCGGATTTGTGGAAGGCTTTGCAAGAGGGGTTAATCCTGCCTGAAAGTGAAGTCTACAAGTTTTATATGGGGCGAGAAAGACGGGAGGAGGCCGAAAATTCGGAGGTGGTGAATTACAAGTTTTTGCACGATCGCGTTCAGCAAGCTGCCTATTCTTTAATTCCCCAACAAGAGCGATCGCGCGTTCACTATCAGATCGGACAATTGCTGATCCAGCAAGTTTCACCCGCAGCTATAGAAGAGCAAATTTTTTCAGTCGTCAATCAGTTGAATTATGGTATTGCGCTGATTGAAGACCAAACAGAACGCGACCATCTGGCACAACTCAACCTCACGGCTTGCCGCAAAGCCAGAGCCGCTACTGCTTATCAAGCTGCTCGCGAGTATGCTGCGATCGGGCTAAATTTGCTGGGAGAGAGCGCTTGGCAACGACAGTACGAGATGACCTTGAACTTGCACGAAATAGCCGCAGAAGTGGCTTCACTCTGTGGTGATTTTGACGAGATGGATCGGTGGATTGACACTGTGATTGATCATACCAGAACTCCCCTAGAGCGAGTGAGCGTTTACACCGTCAAAATTCAGGCATTATCGTCCCAGAACAAGTTTTTAGAAGCAATTGCTATCGGTTTGTTGATTCTCAAAGAATTAGGAGTTGAATTGCCCGATCGCCCTACATCAGAAGATATTCAGCAAGCAGTGCAGGAAATTAATAGCTTGATCGGCGATCGACCTATTGAAGAGTTATTCGATCTGCCAGCGATGGTAAACCCCCAAAAGCTGGCTGCGATGCAAGTGGCGGCAAGTATGGTGTCAGCTTGTTATCTGGTTGGTTCGTCTTTGTTTCCACTGGTGACTGCCTTACAGGTAAATTTATCTATCCAATATGGCAACAGTCGTACTTCAGCTTATAGCTATAGTTTTTATGGGGGGATTCTCAACAACTTTCTACAAGATGTGACGGTAGCCGATCAATTTGGCCGATTAGCTTATCGTCTTGCCAGTGGGGCGGATGCCAAAAATATTCGCTCTGCAACTTGTGTTGTGATCGGAGCCATGTTGTACCATCGCAAATCGCATTTGCGGGAGACCCTCCCCATTTTTCAGGCAGGCTATCAAGCCGGATTAGAAACAGGCAATCTAGAGTTTGTCGGGCATAATGGCCATGGATTTTGTCTAAATTCCTACTGGTGCGGTCAACCTTTGGCAGAACTTGAGCCCCAAATTCGGGCATACCGTCAGCAATTACTCGACCTCAACCAACTAACGACGGCAAATTATTGTTCGATTTATTGGGAAACAACGCTGTTTTTATTGGGTAATCCAAACAAGTTTGAGATTTCCTTTGAAGAGGAAGGCTATGAGGAGAAGCTGGTTTCTCAGTCGCTTGCCTCTAACGATTTGTACCGACTCTACACCTTCTATCTGTACAGGGTGACGTTGAGATTCCTGCTGGAAGACATTGCTGGGGCCTGGGCAGATGTCGATCGAGCAAGACAGTATATAGCGGGAGGCCTAGGACTTACTTCCGAAGCTGTTTTATATTTCTATGACTCACTCATAGCCCTTGCCACTCCTGAGTCCGAGACTCAGTTAGAAACGCAGCGGCAACGAGTTCAGGAAAATCAAAGGAAGTTGCAGCATTGGGCAGAACACGCCCCCATGAATTATTTGCATAAGTGGCAGTTGGTAGAAGCAGAGAAATACCGAGTTGCCAGACAGAGGGCAGAAGCTATTGAAATGTACGATCGCGCCATTTCTGGAGCGAAAGAAAACAAATACATCCAAGAAGAAGCCCTTGCTAACGAATTAGCAGCTAAATTCTACCTGGACTGGGGCAAAGAAAAAGTGGCACAAGCTTATATGCAAGACGCCTACTACTGTTACGCTCACTGGGGTGCGAAAGCCAAAATCGATGACTTAGAAAAACGCTACCCCCAACTTCTTGCTCCCATATTGCAGGCAAGAGAAAATCGTTTTGGCATCAGCGAAACCCGCCTCCACACAATCAATAAATCGTCAGTTTTACATCAAACCTTGCACACAAGTCTATCTAGCAGTAGCAGTATTTACGAAGCCCTCGATTTCGCGACTATTCTCAAAGCCTCCCAAACTCTATCAAGTGAAATTCAATTAGAAAAAGTTCTGGCTGCACTGATGTCTGTGGTGATGGAAAATGCCGGGGCAAAAAAAGCAGTTTTGCTGTTGGTTAAGGATGGAAATCTCGCGATCGAAGCTGTAGCTTCCTTCAATCAAGATGTCATCTCAATATCTGTACCGCTGTCAGCCAGCTACGAGGTTCCCGCTGCTGTGCTTAACTATGTTAAGCGGACTTGGAAAACGGTAGTTTTGGATAATGCAGCAGTACAAAACGATTTTATTGCAGATACGTATTTGATGCAGGAAAAGCCCAAAAGTGTGCTGTGTACCCCGATTTTAAATCAGGGTAAATTAATCGGGTTGCTATACCTAGAAAATAACTTGACAATCGGTGCATTTACAGAGGATCGCACTGAAGTCATTCAACTTTTGTGCGCCCAAGCAGCTATCTCTCTAGAAAATGCGCGCTTGTACCAACAATCTCAAGCTTATGCAAAAGAATTAGAGCGATCGCTCCTTGATTTGCAGCAAGCACAGTTACAGATCGTGCAAAGCGAAAAAATGTCCGCCTTGGGCAATCTCGTCACAGGAATAGCCCACGAAATCAATAATCCTGTCGGCTTTATTAACGGCAATATTGAGGAAGCAACGACCACGATTAAAGATCTGATTGGACACTTAAAATTATATCAAGAAAAACTGCCAAATCCCGGCGATGAAATCGAAGAAGATGCTGAGGATATTGATTTAGAGTATGCCTTAGAAGATTTGCCAAAGATGCTGTTGTCGATGAAAGTGGGGTGCGATCGCATTCGCGGCATTAGCACCAGCCTCCGCACCTTCTCCAGGGCCGATAAAGACTACAAAGTTCCGTTTAATATCCATGAGGGCATTGACAGCACCATCTTAATTTTGAAACATCGGCTGAAAGCCAACGAACACCATCCTGCGATCGAAGTGGTCACAGACTACGGCAATCTCCCCCCCATCGAATGCTTTCCCGGTCAACTGAACCAAGTCTTTATGAACCTGCTTGCTAACGCGATCGATGCCCTAGAAGAATCACACCAAGGACGCAGTTTGGAGGCAATTAAAGCCAATCCACACTGTATCACAGTTCGTACCAGTCAGTGGGGCGCTCGGCACATCAAAATTCAGATTGCCGATAACGGTGCGGGCATGACAGAAGCAGTGAAACAGCGGATTTTTGACCATTTGTTCACAACGAAGGCAGTAGGAAAAGGCACAGGGTTAGGATTGGCGATCGCCCGCCAGATAGTAGTCGAAACCCACGGCGGAACAATTAATGTGAATTCTACTTTGGGGGGAGGAACTGAATTTGAGATAGTGTTACCTGTTACCGAATAAAAGTACAAGACATTCTCGATCATTTTAGATTTTATATTTTAGATTTTAGATTGAAGAATTGGGAAGGACAGATGACCTAATGATTTGGAACACGGGCCTACAGTTGCATTTTTTTAAAAGTGGTATCTGAAGTAAAAGTTTGAGGCGGAGCAAGAAGGAAAAAGGTTATTCATTTTTCCTTCTTCCTCATTTCGTTTGTCGAGTTTGACTTTCTTGAGTGCGATCGACTAATTTCTATTTGAAAAAATCCAGAATAACTAAATTAGATTGCCGATCGGGCATTATACCAGCCCCGATCGCAACTGCGGACACGAGCAAAACTTCCAGCGCCCCTTCGCCAGATTGCCAAAATCTCAATTATGCTAACCTAGGCAAGCAGCAATCCCTTGTTACGAAGGCGATTAACATAATTTCAAACAATTTATTTTATTGAGGACCGGTGTATCCCGTATGGCAAACCTGATCGGCACAGACAGCAACGACTTTATTCTAGGAACTCCGCTGAGCGATCGAATTCGGGCCTTAGATGGCGATGACACGCCCCTGGGTGCGGGAGGAGATGACACCCTAGAGGGCGACGGCGGCAACGACCAGCTTCTTGGAGCTGACGGAGCAGATTCGTTGCTTGGCGGTGAAGGAAATGACGAACTCATTGGCAACCAAGGGCGCGATTTTGCTTCCGGCGGGAACGGCGACGACTCGATTCGCGGCGGTTTGGGCAACGACATCCTCGAAGGCAACGACGGGATAGACAGCGTGGTGGGAGACGCTGGGGACGACTTAGTTTTTGGCAACGGAGGCTTTGATGTGATTGCCGGGGGTACTGGCAACGACACGCTCACAGGGAATGACGGCGACGATTCCGTGTTCGGGAATGCTGATGACGACTTTCTCTACGGGAATTTTGGGAACGATTCTTTCAACGGCGGTAGTGGCAGGGATCAACTGTTGGGCGGTGAGGGCAACGATTACTTTAGCGCCAGTGACGGCGACGACACTTTGTACGGCAATGCCGACAACGATTCGCTCTTCGGAGATGCTGGTAATGACCAGATATTCGGTGGGAAGGCTGACGATACAGCTTTTGGCGGCAGCGGTTCCGATACCCTTCGCGGCGATGAAGCCGACGACTCGGTACTGGGAGATGAAGGTAATGACTTCCTGTTTGGTGGCAAAGGTAATGATGGTATCGACGGCGGTTTGGGCGATGACTCCTTGGCCGGAGGTATCGGCGACGATACAATTTTGGGCAGTTTCGGCAATGACAATTTATTTGGGGCAGAGGGTAATGATTCTCTGATCGGAGGTGAGGGTTCGGATACTCTGATTGGCGGCAGCGGCAGCGATGTCTTTGGATTGGGAGCCGGGCCTGGCAGTCTGGCTTTAATTACTGATTACAATGACACAGAGGATTTCTTTGGACTACCGAGCAATTTATCTTTCGCTCAACTGCAAGTTCGCCAAGGTAACGGTGCAAATGTCAGGGATACAGTAATTACGACGCAAGATGGCAAGCTTTTAGCAATTTTGACAGACACTCCGGCCGCGCTGATCGAGGCGAATGATTTTATCGCTGTGACTGGGACGGGTACCCCCAGACCAACCACCATTACAACTACAACTACAACTACAGTTACCAGCACAACTACAGATCCAACTCTAACTCCAACTCCGACTGAGACGCCGACTCCAACTCCAACTCCAACTCCGACTCCGACTCCAACGCCGACTCCGACTCCAACTCCAACTCCGACTGCAGCACCGACGCCGACTCCGACTGCAGCACCGACGCCGACTCCGACTGCAGCACCGACGCCGACTCCGACTGCAGCACCGACTCCGACGCCGACTGCAGCACCGACTCCGACGCCGACTGCAGCACCGACTCCGACGCCGACTGCAGCACCGACTCCGACTCCGACTGCTTCGAGGATTCCAATTCCGCCGACAGTTAGCGTGCCTGATTCGCCTCTGCTATCAATTAGTTCGATCCCCCCGAGGCCGACTCCCGGACTATTGCCAATGCCCGGCCAGACGCCGATATTCCCGACGGTGCCGAACCCGATACCCTT
Organism: Microcoleus sp. MON1_C5; assembly: GCF_036701875.1. NCBI lineage: Bacteria > Bacillati > Cyanobacteriota > Cyanophyceae > Oscillatoriales > Microcoleaceae > Microcoleus > Microcoleus sp. MON1_C5. The sequence goes on from NZ_JAUBRN010000017.1 coordinate 87,565, forward strand.
AGCTCCTACACCTTTCGGGTTCTAGGTGCGATCGCGCAGCTCAGTGATGAGTGATGAGTTAATGTAAAACTCACTAAACTCATCACTCAAAACTATTTAACGTCCTGGGGAGTTTCGGCCGAGTCTTCTGGCGGCTCGGCTGGAGAATCTTCTAGAGGAGATAATAATTGTTGGGTGTACCCCAAGAGCGATCGAAGTTTCATGCGGTGGATGTAAGGCCAGCCGCCATTGGCTTCAATATTCCTGAGCAGTTTGTAAAGTGCTTGGCGGTTGTCGGGAAAAGACGCTTGAAACAAACCGTCCCGAATTTCCCGGTGCGAAGCTTCCAGCCTCCGCAGCAGGGCCAAAAGCAGCAGACTGTCTCCCTGACAACTTTCGGCTAAAGTCCGAATCGCCTCTGTCACTGATTGCATTTGAGACTGCAACTTTTCTGACTCTAAATCTTTGCCGTTGTCCATACCGCTGCTTCCTTTGAAATCTACAAGGCCTTTGTCCCCAGCCTTTTGGTCAACCGACTAATCGAGCTAGTCGCGATCGTCATTCGGGGCCATAAGCAAAGTAACTTAAGTAGGTTGACTTAAGCAATATTAATTTGCAGTCCAAGTCAGGAAAAGAGCACCACCCGTCGTACCATGTGTATTGGGCTGCGATCCGAACATGATTGAGAAATCATAAGTTCATGCTTATTTTCACGGCGCACTAGCTTGATTTTTTGAGTCAATGCCGGTGTCTGTGAAGCGAGCGATCTGGATCTAAATGCTGCCCTAAGCGCTGGCCTAGCCTGCCGGCGGGCAATTATATTTTGCTCGAAGTAGGGCTTTTTCTTAATATAATCCGATGTTGGATATTGAGGTTGGCAATGAAATATCGTGCTTTAATTGTTGCACTTTTAGCATTTTGCATGAGTGCGCTGGTTGCTTGTTCTTCTGCTCCTGACACGACGGTGGCGACTACCGAGTTGCTCACCTACGACGAGATTAGAGGTACTGGCTTGGCTAATAACTGCCCTAGCTTGGCAGAAACTTCTCGGGGTTCGATACCCATCGAAGCGGGTGGCACCTATAAACTGAGTGGTTTGTGTTTGCAGCCCACAACTTATTTTGTCAAGGAAGAACCAGCAAACAAACGCCAAGAAGCGGAATTTGTGCCTGGTAAATTGCTGACGCGGTTCACCTCGAGCATTGACCAAGTTCAAGGTACGCTCAAGGTGGGTAATGACGGCACTCTGACTTTCAAAGAAGAGGACGGCTTGGACTTTCAAGCAATTACGATTCAATTACCGGGCGGAGAGCAAGTACCTTTCTTGTTCACTATTAAAGAACTGGTAGCCAGTTCCGAGCCCGGAGTGGTTGCTATCAATACTTCCACCGATTTGAGAGGGGAGTTTAACGTTCCTTCTTACCGCAGCGCAGGCTTTTTAGACCCTAAAGGTCGCGGGGTAGCGACTGGGTATGACAATGCTGTAGCGCTTCCGGCTTCTGACAATTCCAAACGTGTGCGGGCTAATGTTAAGGTAGCTGACACCAGCACCAAAGCTGGCAAAATTTCTCTCCAAGTTGCTAAAGTCAACAGCGCCACTGGCGAAATCGGCGGAATTTTTGAGAGCACGCAGCCTTCTGATACTGATTTGGGAGCTAGACCGGCTCTGGACGTGAAAATTCGGGGTTTGTTTTACGCTCGCATTGAGCCTTCTGTCTCGTAAAATTGGCTTTCTGGATCGATCGAACTTGAGTAGTTTTTTATCCTAAAGGTACTGCTCGCTCTTCATTAGCCAACAGTCTTGAGCAACATAACTTAGGACTGTTGACTAATGACTAAATTTATGATTGAATTGTGGTGATTGGCAAGTTATGAAGTTGGGATTTTTTATTAATTAAAGTATTGTAGTCAAAGCGCTTTCAGCTTATAATATATTTTTAAAAAAACCTGGTTAAATTGGGGATTCGGTTGAAGGCCTTCTACCTGGTAAAAGTCTGCCTTATGCCGAAAACCTTCTGATAATCCCGCTAAATCCGTTCACGTTCCGAAAGTTAAACTGGTGTGTCCGGTATCACACCTATTAAGTGCTAGGATTACACTAGCTAAAAGTGAATTGTTTTAGACTAGATAAGAAGCTAGATCTAAAGCAACCTCCGTCCTCTGCTCTACCAACCCTTATGTCACCATGTCTACCACAGTGCCGAACGAGCTAAAAAGCGAAAATTTGCAATTGTTGCGCGAGTACCAAATTTCTGGATCGAATGAAATCCGCAATCAGTTAGTTAAACTGAATATTGGACTGGTCAGAAAAGAAGTTTACCACTGGATCAACCAGTGCGGTGAAAGCTACGACGATTTGCTGCAAGTCGGATGTATTGGTTTGATCAGGGCGATCGAGCGGTTTGAGATCGCCAAGGGACACGCTTTTAGTTCCTTTGCAATTCCCTACATACGGGGCGAAATTCAACACTACTTGCGGGACAAAAGCCCTTCTGTGCGCTTTCCCCGCCACTGGCAGTCCCTGGAACGCAAATCAGTAGCAGCGATCAAGGATTTGCAGGTGCAGTTAAACCGCAAACCTACGGATGCTGAAGTAGCAGCAGTCCTTGAGGTTTCTTTAGAAGAATGGCAAGAAATTAAGTTGGCCCATCTCAACCGATCGCCTCTGAGCTTGGACGCGCCGATGCAAGATGAGGATGAGGGGGCTACTTGTCTGGGAGAATTGGTGCCCGATACTAAGTATCGGAGTTTTCAGTTGGCGCAAGAGGATCAAATTCGCGTACAGCAAGCTTTGGCTATGTTGGAACAACGGACTCGCGAGATATTGGAGTTTGTTTTTCTCTACGATTTGACGCAGAAAGAAACGGCTGAACGCTTAGGTATCAGTGCGGTGACTGTTTCTCGGCGAGTTAAGAAGGGGCTGGATTTGCTCAAAGAGATTATGACTAAACAGCTTTAGTTATTAGTCCTTAGTCTTTAGTCTGTAGTCAGCAGTCAGCAGTCAGCAGTCACCAGTAAGCTGCTACCGATAACAAATAACAAATAACCACTGACTACTAACTAATTTTTAGATGCTGCGGACAAATTTATCGAGCCTTTCTACGGCTTTTTTAATTGTGCCTAAATCGGTGGCGTAAGACAAGCGAATGTGGTCGTCTGCCCCAAAAGCAATCCCCGGAATAACTGCTACTTGCTGCTGTTCTAAGAAAGCGTCGCAAAATTCCAAAGAATTCATTCCAGTCTTGCTGATGTTGACAAACATATAGAAAGCACCGTCTGGTTTGATGCAGCTAATTCCAGGGATAGCATCGAGTAATTCAAATATTACCTGACGCCTTTCGGCAAAAGCTTGACGCATTTTTTCGACAGATTCTTGGCTGCTTTCCAAAGCTGCGATCGCGCCGTACTGTGCAAAGGTACACACGTTTGAGGTACTGTGACCTTGAATGGTGCCGGTGGCCTTAATTAATTCGCTCGGCCCTGCCAAATAACCGATTCGCCAGCCTGTCATCGAGTAAGCTTTAGCAAAACCGCTGCTGATGAGAGTGCGATCGAAGATTTCTTTGCCTAGGGAACCGATGCTGACGTGTTGGGCGTCGTCATATATAATTTTTTCGTAAATCTCGTCAGCAACGACTAAAATATCTCGATCGACTATCACCTCAGCCAAGGCTTTGATTTCCGCCAGAGTATACACCATTCCCGTCGGGTTAGAAGGCGAATTCAGTACAAATAACTTGGTTTTGGGAGTAATCGCTCGACTCAGTTGTTCCGGTGTAATTTTATATCCTGTAGAAGCATCAGTCTGTACAATTACTGGCTTGCCGCTAGCGAGTTTCACCATTTCAGGGTAGCTCAGCCAGTAGGGAGCCGGAATAATTACTTCCTCTCCAGGCTCGATCAGAGCCATCATCAGATTGTAGAGAGAATGCTTGCCGCCGTTGGTGACAATGATATTTTCCGGTTGATAGTTGAGATTGTTGTCATCGCGGAGTTTGCGGGCGATCGCAGCTTTTAACTGCAGTTCCCCAGCCACAGGGCCATACTTAGTCTTCCCCGCGTCTAAAGCTTGTTTTGCCGCTGCTTTAATGTGTTCGGGCGTATCAAAGTCGGGTTCTCCCGTACTCAAACTACAGACATCAATCCCTTCGGCCTTCATGGCTTTAGCCTTAGCGGCGATCGCCAAGGTTATAGAAGGAGAAACCTCACCCACTCGTGCTGCCAACTTAATCATTGGATTTTAGATATTAGATTTTTGACTTTAGATCATAGGGTGACAAATGTTGATATTCAACCCTCTTGTTAGGGAATTATGACATTTGTTTACATAGTACGTAAAGGATTAAGCAATTAAAGAATAAAAATTAAAGAAGCTCTTAGTTTTAATTTTTATTTTTAAATTTTTAAATTTTGACGTTATTATTGTAGCATTTTTGATGCCTCGTTACCCTCAACGCCGATCTGCAACCTTATGGATCTCAAATCTCTGATTCGCGACATTCCTGATTTCCCAAAGCCGGGAATTCTGTTTCGAGACATTACAACTTTGCTGCGCGACCCGCAAGGGCTCAGCTACACCATTGACAGCTTAGCCGAAAAATGCTCTGCAATGTCTGTTGACTATGTGGTGGGCATGGAATCGCGGGGCTTCATCTTTGGCGCGCCTTTGGCTTATAAAATGGGAATAGGCTTTATTCCTGTCCGCAAACCAGGGAAACTGCCCGGTGCGGTTCATTTTGCTGAGTACGAATTGGAATACGGTGTCGATCGGCTGGAGATGCACCGAGATGCGATGGCATCGGGCAGCCGGGTGCTGATTGTGGACGATTTAATCGCCACTGGCGGAACAGCGGCGGCGACGGCTAAATTGTTGGAACAAGCTGGCTGCGAGCTTGTGGGTTTTGCTTTTATCATTGAATTGCAGGCTTTGGGCGGCAGGCAGAAATTGCCCGATGTGCCGATCGTCACGCTACTTGAATATTAGTTAGTTAACTGTTGGCAGTTGACTGTTGACTGTTGACTGCTGAATAAAAACTACTGACAAATAATATCCTTGAGCTTTGCATCGGAATGATTCATCTCTCTCTTCTGGAGACTCTGTGAGCTCTGCGTCAAGAGCGATTAAATCATTTCGATGCAACCGGAATTAAGATTATTCACAATTCTTCAACTCTTCAACTCTTCAACTCTTCAATTCTAAAATCTAAAATCTAAAATTGTATGACTTCTCTTAAGTTAAATCGAAATTGGCGAGCGTTGAATTCTCTGTTTGGCAGCGAGACATTTACTTATGTTGTCAAGAGACTGTTGCAGGCACTTTTAACCCTATTTTTGGCATCAATGCTTTGTTTTGCAATTATTGAGCTAGCACCGGGAAATTACTTGGATACTTTGAGCCAAAATCCGAAGATTTCACCGGAGACACTCAAGCAACTCGAACAGCAGTTCGGCTTAGATAAACCAGCTATTGTGCAGTATTGGCTGTGGCTGCAACAAATTGTGACGCGGGGGAATTTTGGCACGAGTTTTGTGTATCAGCGATCGGTAGCTTCGCTGCTGTGGGAACGGGTACCGGCGACGTTATTAATGGCGATCGCATCTTTGATTGTAACTTGGGCGATCGCGATTCCCTTGGGAATTGTCGCCGCCGTCAATCAAAACCGCACAGTCGATCGAGTTCTGCAAGTAGTCAGCTACACGGGACAGGGATTTCCGAGCTTTATCACAGCTTTGCTGCTGCTATTTTTTGCTCAGAATACTTCGCCTCTGTTTCCCGTCGGAGGAATGACAAGCATTGACCACGCAGACTTACCTTGGTGGGGTCAAATCCTCGATTACGGCTGGCACTTAATTTTGCCAACTGTCGCCCTCAGCCTTACTGGTTTTGCGGGTTTGCAAAGATTGATGCGCGGACAATTTTTGGACGTGCTGCGTCAAGATTATATCCGAACAGCACGGGCGAAAGGTTTGCCGGACGATCGAGTAATTTACATTCATGCTTTGCGGAATGCTGTTAATCCGTTGATTACGCTATTGGGTTTTGAGTTTGCTAGTTTGTTGAGCGGTGCGTTTATTGCCGAATATTTCTTTAATTGGCCGGGTTTGGGAAAGCTGACTTTGGATGCGGTGAACAATCAAGATTTGTATTTAGTAATGGCAAGTTTGATGATGGGTGCGACGATGTTGATTGTGGGGAATTTGTTGGCGGATTTGCTGCTCAAAGCAGTCGATCCTCGGATTAAGCTGGAAGATTTGAAATAGAAGACTTAATTCAGTAACAGAAGGTACGCAAGGGCGATTTGTAATAGTCAACAGTCAACAGTCAACAGTATTCCCATTACCCATGCCCTATGCCCCATGCCCCCTGACCCATCTCGGAGTGTTTTATGTCAGAAAAACAACCAAACGAGCCAATGAGTTTTAGCAGCTTTGCGGACTGGTGCAGGCATATTGACAGCCTTTCACAAGAGGCAAGGCACACAGTTAAAGTGTTGTTAGAAAAGGCTGGCACTGATGACGCACAAGCAGCGGAGCAGATACTTTCAAGCATGACAACACTCGATCTGGGCAAAAATAGAATTACCGACTTCAGCTTCCTCGGCTCGCTCACCAATCTGACAACACTGCATCTCGGCGACTATGAAATTACCGACTTCCGCTTCCTCGGCTCGCTCACCAATCTGACAACACTGCATCTCGGCGACTATGAAATTACCGACTTCAGCTTCCTCGGCTCGCTCACCAATCTGACAACCCTGCATCTGAGGAACAATCCAATTACCGACTTCAGCTTCCTCGGCTCGCTCACCAATCTGACAACACTGCATCTTAACAACAATCAAATTACCGATATCAGCTTCCTGGGCTCGCTCACCAATCTGACAACACTGCATCTTAAGAACAATCAAATTACCGATATCAGCTTCCTCGGCTCGCTTACCAATCTGACAACACTGGATCTGGGCATCAATGAAATTACCGACATCAGCTTCCTCGGCTCGCTCACCAATCTGACAACACTGGATCTGGGCATCAATGAGATTACCGACATCAGCTTTCTCGACCCGCTCACCAATCTGACAACACTGAATCTGTGCAGCAATAGAATTACCGACATCAGCTTCCTCGGCTGGCTCACCAATCTGACAACACTCGATCTCAGCGACAATGAAATTACCGACTTCAACTTCCTCGGCTGGCTCACCAATCTGACAACACTGCATCTTAACAACAATCAAATTACCGATATCAGCTTCCTCGGCTCGCTCACCAATCTGACAACACTGCATCTTAACAACAATCAAATTACCGATATCAGCTTTCTCGGCTCGCTCACCAATCTGACAACACTGAATCTCTACAGCAATCAAATTACCGACTTCAGCTTCCTCGGCTGGCTCACCAATCTGACAACACTGGATCTGGGCAACAATCAAATTACCGATATCAGCTTCCTCGGCTCGTTCACCAATCTGACAACACTGAATCTCAACTACAATCAAATTACCGACATCAGCGCCTTGCGCTGGCTCACCAATCTGACAACAGTCGAGCTATGGGGCAATGAAATTGCCCCTCTGTGCGTGTTAGGCGAACTCGCACAGAAACGTCTTACTCTCTCGACTAGGCCAATTGATGCTCAAAAAGCCACAGAAGCAGTCAAAGTTGCCTATGCCGCTATTAGCCTAGAACAACCCGAAATTATTATTTGCAGCAGTCCCCGCGACGTTTGTCTCCAAATCTTCAACTTGCTCAAACGCGACCCTAATAGATGGGAGATAAATCTAGACGCGAAATGGATGTCCCCTGTGGGAGAATTTGCAAGTCCGGCGCTGTGGAAGTATGAGCTCTATCGCATGACAATCGAGCCCGAAGCAGACAGTACACTGAGGTCGCTAATGCATGAATTGGTTGACAGCTATGTGCGATCAAAACGAACGATGGGGAATGTTTTTCCCCATCATTTGTCCAAGCTGAGATCCCCTTTAACCCCTACGACTTTGTGTAAAGAAATCTATTTGGCTCAATTATATGTCTCTTCATTAGGCGTCAATCTTTCGGAAAAGGCACAAGAAATACTTGGCTCCCAAAAGCAGATTTTCGAGCATTGCGGTTGGATATTTCCCTTTGAAAAGTTTTGCGCGGTGTGCGATCGCCCCCGCCACCTGCGCTTTGACAGTCAAAACCTGTTCCACGCGGAAGCAGAACCTGCGATCGAGTTTGCGGATGGATGGAATTTTTACTATTATCACGGCGTCAGATTGCCTGAAAAATACGGCAAAGTCCACCCAAATAAATGGCAATCCCAATGGCTTTTAGCAGAAGAGAATGCCGAAGTGAGGCGAGTGTTAATTGAAGGAATTGGTTACGAGCGCATAATTCAAGAGTTGCAAGCAAAACAAATAGATAGTTGGCAGGAATATGCACTCTTACAAATAGATAATGCCGAGGTCGAGCCGATTTGTTTGTTAAAAATGACTTGTCCGAGTACGGGATTCATTCACGCTTTGAGAGTCCCACCTAACCTGACATCAGCTAGGGAGGCAATTGCCTGGGTAAATTGGGATATCGATCCAGAGGAATTTTCCGTGCAGACTTGATATATAGCCTTTCTCACGTAAATTAAATGCTCGTGGGCTTCGGGCATAGCAGATATAAAAGCGTTTGAACTTTTAATTTCAGAACGGGGCTGACAATTTATTTAAGAACGGGCTAGGCTAGTTGTAGACTTCTATTTCCCTGCCAGGAATGCACCGATAAAACTTCATTCACCCTCCAAACATGGCAAAACAACTAGCAATAGAAACTCGCGGACTCACGAAACAATTCGATCGCCATATAGCCGTCAATGACATCGATTTGCAAGTAGCAGCAGGCGAAATATGCGGACTGATCGGCCCCAACGGTGCCGGCAAAACTACCTTGCTGCGAATGCTGGCGGCGGCTGAGGAACCGACTATAGGGGAAATTTACATCAACGGGGATAGGTTATTGCGCCATCGATCGCACCCAATTCTCAAACAGCGCATCGGCTTTCTTCCCGACGACTTTCCCCTCTACGACGACTTGACTGTTTGGGATTATTTAGACTATTTTGCCCGACTCTACAACCTCCAGCAACCGCGCCGCCGAGAGCGAATCAACTCGGTTTTAGAACTCGTGCAACTAACCAACAAGCGCAACAGCTTAATTTCTACCCTGTCGCGGGGGATGAAACAGCGCCTGAGTTTGGGGAGAACTATTATCCACGAACCGCTATTGTTGTTGTTAGACGAACCCGTTTCTGGCTTAGATCCGATCGCCCGAATGCAGTTCCGCGAAATTATCAAAGTTTTGCAAGAAGCCGGCATGACCGTAGTCATATCATCTCACGTCCTCAGCGACTTAGCCGAACTTTGTACCTGGGTCGGCATCATGGAACTCGGATATCTGGTGGAAAGCGCACCTTTACAAGAACTTTACAAACGCCTCAGCCGCCAGCAAATTTTCATGTCGGTTTTAGGAAATAAATTAGAAGCGCTAACATCGGCATTAAAAAACTTTCCTTGGGTAGAAAATTGGGCAATAATCCCGGAAACTCAACAGGTGTGCGTTGATTTTTCAGGAAGCCCGGAAGATGCGGCAAATTTATTACGGGAACTCGTCGCGGCCAACATTCCCCTAACTGAATTCCACTGCACTCAAGAAGACTTAGAAACCATCTTCCTCAAAATGGGACACCAGCAAGCATCCTAATTTGCTTTTTCCCTCCTTACCAAGATGAACAGTGAGTTATAACTGAGTCGTCACCTATTCCTAATCACGAATAACCAATGACACTCCACTTACTAGACAAAATAGGCAACTGGAATCCCCAGTTATTTCGAGAAATCAAAGGCCGCTTGAATACTGGCAATATGGCGATCGCCTCGGCTTTTTCCCTAAGCGCTCAAGTGCTGCTGTTCAAGTCTGTCAGCGCTCAGATACCCGTTCCCCCTCCTAAGGGGTCGTACACTAACCCCATCTATCACAGATTTTGCTTAGATGACGCCCCTCCCTATGAAAGAATCTGCGTCAGAGATGCCTTCAGCAACTTTGTCATTAACTGGCCGATGTGGTGGCTAGAGATATTCACTTGGCTGAGCATATTTAGCGTCTTAGCTTTATTAGTAGCCGGGACTTATCTACTTGTCAGTGACTTAGACAAGGAGGAACGCCGCGGCACGCTCAACTTTATTCGCCTCAGTCCCCAGTCTGCCAAAACAATTTTTATCGGCAAAATTCTCGGCGTCCCAATTTTACTGTATCTAGCAGCAATTCTGACAGTACCGCTGCACCTGTACAGTGGATTAGCTGCTCAAATACCCTTGAATGAAATTGTATGTTTCTACCCAGCGGTTGCAGCTAGCTGTGCTTTATTTTACAGCGGTGCGATGCTATTTGGATTGACAACCAGTTGGTTGGGAGGATTTCAACCTTGGTTGGCTAGCGCTATGGTTTTTGTTGTGTTTGGGATTTCTTGGCTTCCGCTCACGCGAACTGCTGTGGATGTGTTACATTTTTTGTCTCCCCTTGCTATGCTGAGATATCCGCTTTCTCTAGTTGATAAAACGGATTTCGATTCGTTAGTTGAAAACTTAGACAAGTTGCAATGGTTTTACTCGCCAGTGGGTACAAATATTGCGATTGGCCTTGCTTTGTCTCTCTTGGTTTGTGGTACAGGAACCTACTGGATGTGGCAGGGATGGCAGCGCCGCTTTCCCAATCCCAGTGCTACAGTTTTGAGCAAGCGGCAAAGTTATTTGCTAGTTATCTGCTGTCAGGTAATATTTTTAGGGTTTGCACTCCAATCAGACCCCCCAGGAGGCAACAGTAATCTCATCTGTTTACTTATCTTGAATTTGGTGATGTTCTTAGCTTTAATTGCAGCTTTAACATCTGACAGACAATCATTGTACGATTGGGCGAGGTATCGGAAACAAATCGTTCCCAGCAATCAGAAGCTGTGGCGACGCTACCCACTACTCGATTTAATTTGGAGCGATAAAAGTCCGGCTGTAGTTGCGATCTCGATCAATTTCCTCAGCTCAGTAATAATTTTAACACCTTGGGCGCTGTTGGAAAAAAGTGAGAATAATGGATTTGGGGGTGTAATTTTATGCCTGAATCTTATCCTGATTTACGCAGCCATCACCCAACTATTCCTATTTACCAAAACCCGAAATCAGGAAATTTGGGCTGCCTGCACAGTCGGCAGCGCTATCTTGTTGCCACCTGTGATTTTCTCTATGCTTTTACTAACCCCAGAAAAAGCTCCTTTTTTGTGGTTGTCTTCAACATTTGGCTTTTGGTTTTCGCCGTCTCTGACAGCCGCGTCAGGAAATACCTTTTTGCTATCCCTACTCAGTCAGTGGACTGTCTTGGTGTTGTTGAACCTCAAATTGCGATCGCAACTGAGACTCGCAGGGGAATCAGCTTCTAAAGCACTGCTGAAAGCTTGAAAAAGCTGGGGAAGGGATTAAACGTGAAACTCCGATTCAGGCAGGGATTTAAACCCCTGCCTGAAAGCTTAAGTCGTCTGAAAACAACTGTTTAACTAACTTATTATGCCAATTCCGCATTTATAATCCACTTTATATGGAGCGATGGTGGTCGCCGGTACACAGACAAAGCCCACCTTCGCAGGCTTTAACATTAAAGTTGAAAAAAAAATTCTGACTGTACAGATCCAAAATTATAGAGTCAGCGTATATTACTAATGAACGCAGTACACAATTTCATAGGTTCGCACCGCTAACAATTTCAGCTTGCCTGTTTGCAGTTAAGCTGCGCTCGCCCTTGGCTACACAGCAAACTATAAAATACGGCTAAGTGATCTGTATTTAGGAGTGAGTTTATTTGAATCCGGGGGCGGGTTTATATATCATTTTAGCTGCGTGTAATACTTTTATGGCAACCCACCCCTACAGCCGAAAATAAGAAAAACTATCCTAAAAGTGCGAATTTGTGATATTTTGACTGAGAATACCACCGCCGTTAGGCAACAGAAGTATCAAATTTAGAGGGTGATTAGATCATGGCAGAAATTAGAGGCACCGCACAAGCAGAATTGCTAGCAGGAACTCCAGAAAATGACCTAATTTTTGGTTTAATGGGGAATGACACCATTGCGGCAAACTCTGGGAATGACAGCATTTATGGAGGAAAACAAAGCGACTTAATTGATGGCAATGCTGGTCAAGATTCGCTTTTTGGAGATTTAGAGAACGATACTGTTAACGGTGGAGACGGTAACGATTTTTTAGTGGGCGGAAAAGGCAGCGATTCCATATCGGGAAACTCCGGCAATGATGTTTTGTCGGGGGATCGAGATACTGATGTCCTGATAGGCGGAGACGGGGCTGACTTATTTGTTTTGAGGCGCTACGCGGAGGCAGATCCTGGTCGTACCAGCGGCGGTGCTAATTTCGCAAATGCTGACGCGATCGCCGATTTTGCAGCCGGTACAGATTTAATCGGTTTGGCGGGAGGTCTTAGTTTTAGCGACTTGAATATTCAGGAAGCAGGAAACGATACTGTTATTCAAGACCGAGTGACTGGAGAATTTCTCGCTACTCTCAGAGGGGTTAGACAAAGTGCGATTAACCAGGCAAGTTTCACTAATAATATTGGCAGCGTTGTTCCCAGCCCCCCGCCTGCGGCGCGGACAACGGCTTATGCTTTAACTCCTGCTAATCGGATTGTCGGTTTTAGTCTTTCCAATCCGGGCAGTGTACTCTCAGATTTTCCCGTGACTGGATTGCAAGCGGGAGAAAGTTTGCTGGGAATTGATTATCGGCCCGCTAACGGTTTGCTTTACGGTGTGGGTTCTAGCAATCGCTTGTATACTGTCAATCCTATGACTGGGGAAGCAAGTCCAGTCGGTAACGGGCAGTTGGCTGTTCCTCTAACTCCGGGGGCTGCGGGTTTTGATTTCAATCCGACAGTTGATCGAATTCGGTTTGTCAATCAAGCCGATCAAAACGCCCGCCTCAACCCGGATACCGGCGCACTTGTGGATTTTGACACGCTGGCGGGGGGAATTCAACTCGACGGGAATTTGGCTTACCGGGAGGGCGATCGCAATTTTGGAAGTTCTCCGGCTGCTGCTGGGGCTGCGTATGTGAATAACTTTGCAGGGGGAACTTCGACAACGCTGTTTGTAATTGACAGCGATTTGGATGTTTTGGTGCGACAAGATCCGCCGAATAATGGAGTGTTGAATACGATCGGATCTTTGGGAGTTGATGCTACTAGCGTTCTCGGCTTTGATGTCAGGAGTATTGGCGGCCGTGAGGTGGCAGTGGCGGCGCTGGAAGTTGGTGGCATTTCCGGCTTGTACAATATCAATTTAAGTAGCGGTCAAGCTTCCTTGGTCGGTCAAATTGCCGACGGGAGACAGATTAACGGTTTGGCTTTGCCTTTGCCTACAGCTTACGCCTTAACTGTCAGAAATGGCGCTGAAACAATTGTCGGTTTTAACGAGGCGGCACCGCGGGCGATTCTCAGCGACGTGGCAGTTACAGGGTTGCAGCCGGGAGAAAGTTTGCTGGGAATAGATTTTCGCCCCGCTAACGGTGTGCTTTACGGTGTGGGTTCTAGCAATCGCTTGTACGCGATTAATCCGGTTACTGGGGCTGCAAGTCAAGTCGGTAGCGGGCAATTTGCTGTTCCCCTAACTCCGGGGGCTGCGGGTTTTGATTTCAATCCGACAGTCGATCGAATTCGGTTTGTCAATCAAGCCGGTCAAAACGCCCGCCTCAACCCTGATACTGGGGCACTTGTGGATTTTGACACGCTGACAGGGGGAATTCAACTCGACGGGAATTTGGCTTATGCTGCGGGCGATCGCAATTCTGGCAATCCCGGCGCGGCTGTTGGGGCTGCGTATGTGAATAACTTTGCAGGGGCAACTTCGACGACGCTATTTGCAATTGACACCAATTTAGACGTTTTGGTGCGCCAAGATCCGCCGAATAATGGAGTGTTGAATACTATCGGATCTTTGGGAATTGATGCTGGTACCGTTCTCGGCTTTGATGTCAGGAGTTTTGGCGGTAACGAGACGGCTTTGGCTGCGATCGAGGTTGGCGGAGTTTCCAGCCTGTACAATATCAATTTGACGACCGGTCAAGCTTCGATCGTCGGTCAAATTGGTGACGGGCGAGGGATTAAAGGCTTAGCACTGACTTTGATTTAACTGCTAGATTCCCAACGATTTTAGGCATCAATTATCTAGTTTTTAGGTGGAAAGTTGAAAACAAGTCAACTTTTCTACAATCTCAAATTGCAGGACTAAGGCCAACTGGCTACAAGTCGATAGTCCTGTGACAGTTGGCCTTAGTCCTAATTGTCAATCTAAAATCGTTTGGGCAATTCCAAATACTTCGGCTACGCGAGAGTACAAGTTCAAAATTCCCAATTCAAAATTCCCAACTTGAGGTAACATATTATTTTGACAACAAAGATAAGATGTTATCTCAAGTTTTTTACTTGCTCCGTTCCCGCAGTGACGGCAAATATCTCTGTGCCAATCCCAATCCCGATGCGGCAGTTAGTTACCTGCTGATGTTTCGCGAAGACTATGACGCTTTGAGTTATCTCAACGCCCACGCTGCTGAGGTTGCCGATCGATTTGGGGTAGAATCGATTTCTGGTTCTTCTGTCAAAAAGCTGCTCGAACGTTGGGGATTTAACGGTGTGGGGGTTGTTCAAGACCCCCTGTTGCCAAATATTGAGTTTTTAACAACTCATTAAAGTTATTTTCCTTAAAATTGAACTCGAATCATGAATCTAAAAAAAAGGTTGCCACACTCTCCCCTTGCGATCGCCGCTTATTGCCTAATTATTGCGATCGGCATCATGTTTTGGGGCGGGCCGATTTCTGTAGCTGGAGCAGTTGCAGAATTGAGAATTGGCGAAGGGTCTAGCTCTGAGTTAGCCCTTCGTGAAGGTCATCGAATCACGATCGTGTCCGGACATTCTTTTTCATGCGATTGGAAAGATGCCTCCCATAACATCCATCGATGTAGAACGAACCTGAAAGGTCGATCGCTTGAGATTGAATTTAAGGATGGATCAATGGAAGTAGTACCGCAGTGTAATATTAGATACAGCGGACAATCGTTTCAATGCGGCGGTTTTTATGACATGCGCCACAAACCCGGTCAAGCCGATCTCTGGATAGAAAATTCTCTGGGCTTAACAGACTTCGATCGAATTTGGCTTTTTTTAACCAATCCATTAGCCAATCTCTTCGGAAATATTACCGAACCTGATTGGGATAATATAACACCTATTTTGAGTTGGGTAGTAGCCATTCTAATTGCAGCGGCACTCGGTTTGCACTTTATGCAAACACCCAGGGTTGGGTCGAGATTTGCAGGTTTCATTCTAATCGTGCCGATATCAATATTAATCCAACCGATCGTTTGGTGGTTTACAGGATTAGTCTTGATACTAACCGGACACGTTGATTGATAAAGTAATAATAAGTAATAGACATCTCCCATAATTATTGTGGAACAGGCCGTCCAGCCTGTTCTTCACAGCCTTTTTGGAAGATGTCTAATAAGTGATAAGTGATAAGTGATTAACTCTCGAATTATAATTTCCATTTTCAAGCGCGGAAGCAAAGAGAGTAGTCATGCGATAAAGCCGTTTCCCGAATTCTCGGATGAGATTCAAAATAGCGTTATCGATCGCCTCGCCTTAAACGGAACTTACACCGTGTAATGGCTGTAGCGATCGCCCGATCGACCTTCCCGAGTCCGAAGCCCCATATTTAGTGCAAATTGTCAAATTTATCAAGCTTTCACCCTAAATCTGAATCCTGTTGTATATTCGTAGTCTGTTGATATATTCCGACACGTCAGTACACAACCTATGGTTCGAGAATTAGAGCGATCGAGTGCCCGCGAGAAACGCAACCTGTCCGATTTCCCCGAAACAGCACCCGCAGCCAATCCAGTATTTTTTAGGACTTACAGCCGCCGTACCGAGACGGGAAGGGAGACTTGGGAGGAAGTGTGCGATCGAACAGTCAAGGGGCTGCAAAAGCTGGGAAACCTCACCCCCGAAGAAACACAACTGCTGCACCGGATGCAAAACCAGCTCAAAACCCTCGCTTCAGGCCGCTGGCTGTGGGTAGGTGGCAGCAAATGGATCGAGCAACCAGAGAATTTTTCCGGTGCATATAATTGCTCCTCAACAAATATTCTCGACTGGCGTTCCTTTGGTTTGTTGATGGATTTGGCCATGATGGGCTGCGGCACTGGGGCCGTCTTGGAACCACAATATATCAATCAACTGCCGCCGATCCGCAACCGTCTAACCCTAACCATGCAAGGCGAAATCGGCTCTACACCCGCCCAGTCGCGCCGTGAAGAAACAGAAGTAAAAATAGCAGAAAAAACCGCAACTATTTATGTCGGAGATTCTCGCCAAGGTTGGGTAAACTCCTATCAAACTTTGCTGGAATTATCCACAGATGAAAGATTTGCAGGAGAAGTTCAAGTATTCATCGATTTGAGCGACGTTCGCCCGGTGGGAGAACCTTTAAAAGGTTTTGGCGGAGTAGCAAATCCCGTGAAATTGCCCGATCTTTATCAGCGCTGCGCCGCTATTTTGAATAAAGCTTTAGGGCGGCAGTTAAATTCAGTGGAATGCTGCATTTTGATAGATGAAGCGGCGGTCACGATCGTCGCAGGAAATATTAGAAGATCGGCCGGAATGCGTCAGTTTTCTTTTGATGACGAACTGGGGGCAAATGCTAAAAATAATTTGTGGCAACAAGATGAAAGCGGCAACTGGAGAATAGATCCCGAACGCGATGCCCTTCGGATGGCCAACCATACGCGAGTTTTCCATACCAAACCTACACTAGAAGAATGTATTGATGCTGTCCGCAAACAGTATTACAGCGGCGAAGGTGCGATTCAATGGGCTGGCGAAGCCGTAGCTCGATCTAACGTTGATTTACTTTCAACACCGAGTCTTAAACTTGAGTTTTTGAAAGCTTACGACGAAGGAAAAGCTAAAGAGTGGTTGCAGGAACGCCATCCTAATATGACTGCTGGCGAGTTAGAGCATCGGTTAGTCCGCGTGGGCTTAAACCCGTGTGGTGAAATCATCGGCTCTAATTTTCATTGTGTCCGTGGCGACACTCTGCTAATTACTAGAGACGGACTGCATAAAATAAAGGACGTTGTTGGAACTGAAATCGAGATTTGGAATGGTAAAAGATGGAGCTGCGTCACCCCATTTAAGACAGCGAGTGATACTTGTGGCGGGCGACGCAAACTTTATCGTGTAAAGTTTGGCGATGGTACTTATCTGGATGCCACAGAATATCATCGTTTCTTTGTCAAGGATCGCTTTGGTAAAGTTTACAGAGAAGTTCAAACCAAAGACTTGATGGATACAAGTCGATATAGCATTCATACTGAACCTTTTACAATTCAGTATGAAGATGGCTTGAATATCGATTCAAGTTATGCTTACACTTTGGGTGTAGCTGTAGGAGATGGAACTACCGACAAAAATGACCATGCGAAAGTTCGACTTTACGAAAGCAAAATGGCATTGTCAGTAGCAGGAAATAAGTCGCCTGAAAGAAACTATGACTATTTACCTGCTTTTACCGATGTAACTAACTTGAGCTTTTCTGGAGAGTTGCTGAAAAGTTTGAAAGTTAACCCAGAAGCACTAAATGTAATTGCGAGCTGGAATCGGCAAGCAATTTTACATTTTATTGCTGGATTAGCCGATACGGACGGCTCGAATACCCACAGTAATGGTATCAGAATTTATATTTCTGACCGCGCTCGCGCTTTCAGAGTTCAGTTACTTTTGACCAAATGTGGTATTCGTTCGTCGCTAAATCTTTGCGCTCATCAAGGGTCAATTACTAATTACGGTGTCCGAAGTCGGGATTTGTACTACTTGCAAATTACTGAGTGTGGTGAAATTCCTTGTCAGCGGTTAGATGTGAGCAAAGGGACGAATGCTAAACACAAAGGTAAATGGCAAGTCGTCAGAAGTGTCGAAGAATTACCAGGATTGCACGATACTTACTGCTTCAACGAACCAGAGTTTCATAAGGGAGTTTTCGGAAATACCCTAACTGGAAACTGTAATTTGGCAGAAGTTCACCTCAATCAAATTGATCCTTACAACTTCAAAGAACAGGAGGAAGCTTTCAGGGCTGCGGCTCTATCTGTCGCGGTACTTCTCAACCACAAATTTATTGAACCCCGCTATCAATACAGCCGCGAACTAGACCCGATTGTCGGCGTATCTTTCACGGGATTGTTCGATTTCTTCGTTCATGCTTTTGGCGTTGAGTGGTTGCGCTGGTGGGTGGAAGGCCGCCCGCAAACTCCGCAAGGAATCGCTTTTAAACAGCGGGAAGAAGAGTATTTGACTGGTTGGCGCGAGATTGTGAATCGGGTAGTATGGGATTATTGCGATCGCCATTCCTTAAAACGCCCAAATCGCTGCACCACGGTTCAACCATCGGGTACTAAATCTCTGCTGACAGGTGCTTCGCCTGGGTGGCATCCGCCGAAAGCCCAGCGTTTCATTCGCCGCATCACTTTCGGCAAAAACGACCCCGTAGCCCTCGCCTGCATCGACTACGGATACAACGTGATTCCGTCTCAATCTGACAAAGATGAAAACGGCAATTTGCTGAACAATCCCTTCGATGAACGCTGCACGGAATGGCTGGTAGAAATACCCGTTGCGGTAAGTTGGGCTGACTTGCCGGGTGCTGATGAAATTGACATTAACAAATTCTCAGCGGCGGCACAAATGGACTTTTATATGCAGGTGCAAAAGTTCTATGTCCGACATAATACTTCGGCCACGATTGAACTTCGCGAAAATGAAGTGGAAAGTTTTGGTAAGCGGATTTATGAAGCGATTCGCGATGATGAAGGTTACATTTCCGCAGCGCTTTTGGCTCGGTTTGATGCTCTTGAAACTTTCCCGCGTTTGCCCTTTGAACCGATAAATAAGGAAACTTACACCAAGATGGTGGAAGAGACTTTAGCGCGCCGGGAAATTGATGTTTTTCACGCAGCTTTGAGTCGCTATGACTTAGGTGAAATGATGGATTCCGGGCCTGCGGGCTGCGATTCCGATAAGTGTTTGATGCCGGAGACTAAATAGATTTAGCGATCGGCTTAAGTATGAGAAATCCCCTGACTTTGGGGATTTCTTTTTTTTGAGTTGCAAAAAAATGCACGACCAAGAAGTCGGGGATCTAATACCCGGATGACCTACTTATTTGAAAATATAGCAACCGCCAAGGCGGTTAAGCCGCTGTGCGAAGCACGGCTTCCATTGCATCCCTGAGACAGTCGAATTTAAT